>JAYTYG010000417.1:0-6485 GCA_043742585.1 Spartobacteria bacterium | reverse complement strand
TCACCATGCGCAGCTTAAATTCCAGAGGCGCAAGCGTTTCCAAGAGCGCTTGCTGGTGCTGGTGGTAGTGCTCCCGATCTTCGACGGCGATGAAGTCGGTGATCGGTCGATGGATAATCCCGGCGTGCGTGGCGCCCAGGAGTGTCGCGGCCGTGAAGTTCGCGTCCAGGATTAATCCGGCCGCAGACACCGTGCAGTAGCCCATCGGGTCCAGGTGCGAGAGAAGCGTAAAGGCAATGCCGGGATCGGCGTCGGCGGGCATTCCGGAAAAGAAGGATTCAAACATTGCGCGGTCAGTGGAGGGGAGTAGTGAGGAGTTATGAAGTATGAATTATGAAGTATGAATAATTAAGACTCGGAGAACCCAGGTGCAGCCAAGCCCGAAGGCGTTTGTTGATTCATACCTCATCATTCATCCTTCATAATTCCCACAGAGGTCGGGCTGCGGGGAGATTCCTTGACCGGTCTTGTTCCTGTGCTCAGCCTTGGAAAGGCGGTCACTTAGCTACTTATGTCAAATCAGGGTCCGGGATCAAAAAAAATTGTAATCGTCGATGACGACTCTTTGCTCCAAGTCTTTCTTTCCGCGATCGTCTCCAAGCTCGGGCATCACTCCATTGCGGCCATGGACGCGACGATGGCTTTTTCCGCTATCCAAAAGGAACGGCCGGATTTGGTGATTCTGGATATGATGATGCCAGGCGGCGGTGGAGTGAAGGTGTTCGAGCGGATGCGGATGAATAGTCATACCGTTAATATCCCGATTATCGTTTACTCGGGGAAGCGGCAGGATGAGGTCATTGCCGCGTTTTGCGTCTCGTCTGAAATGTCTGCGCTCACCAATATCCGGATTCTGCAAAAGCCGCTGAATCCCGGCAAGTTGATGGGGGAGATAGAGCATGTGTTGGAGTGCGGGGTGGCGGGAGCGGTGCCGCCGGACATTGAGCTGGAAGCAGCGCCGGCGGCAGAGGAGCGAGAGTGGGTTGTTTGCCGCAATGATGTGAACGATGGGACTCTATATACTGCCAGCGAAGTGCGCGGGTTTGAGGAGTACCCCAATCTCTGGGTGTTTAAAGCGGGCTTAGCGGACTGGGTGACGCCTTGCATGCTCCCGGAATTTAGTTAGTTGGCAGGAGCCCCCGCCAAGCGGGCTTGGAGTTTGGCTGTTTTCCAAAATTGGCCGACCTCCCAGCGCGCCGAAGGCGTTGCAAGAAATTAGCCTCCACCACCGGCTATTATCTTTAAACGCCTCCGGCGTATGGAGTTTGGCCATTCTCCCATTTGTGGCGGGGCGCCTTCGGAAGACGGCTCGGTCCTGTGGGCCATTGATGGAAATGGGCCAAACGCCAGAGCCAATGGCAGACAGCGATATTAGCGCCGCTTTTTTTATCGCGGCCTCTTTGATTTTTTCTTCTCCGCGCCTCGGCGCCTTGCGTTACATCCTCTCCTTTTATGTCCCGCAGCGTTGAGCCCAAGGTCGTTTGCGATGTCTGTCTTTAAATATATGCGTTTAGTCATTATCAGCTTGGCTCTTTGTTTTGCGGCGTGTGCGCGGCCGTCGGGGAACAGCTTTGTGGTGGAGTTGGCGCGGCCGGAGTTGGTGACTCTGTCTTTGCTGGGGGCCACCGGAGAGGCGCGGCAGGACTTGCTGTCCGACGTGTTATTGCCGGCAGGCACTCATCGCGCAGAGCTCCGGGACGGCACGTTCCTGCTCGATGGTAAGCCGCTTGCCTCGGTGCCTGCTGGCGACTGGTTCTGGCGCGCGTTTTCCCATGAACCCTTTAAGCCGCGCCTCCTGGGCTCAGTTTGTCAGCCCGGCCCGCTGCCTTGGGATGCCGCGAAAGGCTGGCCTTCGGCGGATGGCGCGCCGGGCGCTGTGGCTGTAGATGAAGCTTCGGTGTATCTGGGGCGCCGCGCGGGTGCGGGCAGCGGCTCTTTAGTGGCGCTGGATGCGGCCGAGCATCTGCGCTGGAGCCATCAGCGGAGCGGGTTCGGGGTGCTCTCGTTGGGGGTTGATGCTGGCGAGGTGTTTGTGCTCGCGGATACGAGCGCGTGCGCGGGCGGCAGTGTTATTTATAAACTCAACGCGGTGGACGGTCATCCTTTGCCGTGGACGGGCCGGGCTGAGCCGGATGTGGTGATCGGCAGTTTATGGTCGAGTGCGGGGAAGTATCCGACGGCCGATGCGATGGCGGTGGGCAATGGGCGGATCTATTTGAGCTTCACACAAGCGGGGTTTATGGCGGTGCTCGATGCCAGGGACGGGCATTATGTCACCACGGTTTCCGGGCCTGAGCCGCAGCAGATCGCGGTTTCGACGACTCCGATGAAGGATGCCGATGGTGTCATGCGCACGGCTGACTTCGGGGTGGTCGTGCTCGCCAAGTCGGCGCTGAGTTTTTTTGTGATGCCGCATGATCCGCCGTGGGTGGCGGCGAACTCCACTCATTGGCTGGGCGAGGACGAGAAGATTACGGCGTTTAACATGTACGCGGATACAATGAAGACGGGCGAGGTGCAGCTTTACACTGCGCTGGGGCCGCCGAATTCCAATGTCCAGATGTTGACGGTGGCGGATCTCAGCGGGTTTGTGCTCACGGCGGGGCGGCTCGGGGGCCGAGTCGCGCCGCTGGGGTTATGGGAGCCGCTGGCGCTGCGCTCGGTGTGCAGCCTGTCCGTGGATGCGGGGCATAAGCTTTGGATCGCCGAGGGGGATTCGTCGCCGCCGCGATTCAGTCGCTGGACGACCACGGGCAAGGAGTCGAAGCTGGAGCGCGAATTCTTTGTGCCGGCGGGACCGGGGGCGCGGGGCGCGGCGTTTTTTCCTGGCGATCCGGAGGTGCTGATTGCGGCGGGTTGCGAGTGGAGACTGGATCTGAAGACTGGCGTGGCCAAGTGCATGGGAGTCATCACGCAAGGGGAGATGCGGGAGGCGAGTTTTAGGAGTATGAATGGCCGGCACTTGCTGGTGGCTCACGAAGGGGTGGCGCGGAATATTTACGAGCGCTCCGGGCCTGGCGACTGGCGGTTATCGGGCGTGTCGGCCTCAGAATTGGAGGCGCCCGCCACGGCGCCCGATCCGGAGCGGGCATTGCTTGGAGCAGCGATCGCTGAGTCGCAGCGTGCGAGTTTGATGCGATTGGCGGACGGGCGCGCGTTTTATCTGGAGACGGAGCGCGCCTTTTCGGTGTGTGAAATTGAGGGCGCCAAATCGTTGCGAAAGCTCGGAGAAGGCCACTGGAAGAGCCCCGGGCGCTAAGCCCCCCGCCGCCCCCGCCGCCCGCCGCCCTCCCGCGGCCGTCCATTTTGTCCACTGTGTCCACTGCGTCCACTGTGTCCATTCCCCCGCCGCTCCCCGCCGCTCCCCGCTCCCCGCTACTGCGGCACCCAAGCCCCGAGCATGAGCTTCTTCAGTTGCCCGAGATCCGTGGCTGAAGTCTTAGCGATAAACCCGCGGGCGTGCGTAAAGTGGACGTCGTTGCAGGAAGCGATTCTGGTAAAATCGAGCCGGACATCGTCATCGAAGCGCGAGAGCCCATAGCCGCCGCCGCGACGGTCTGGGTAAATGAGGCCGGCCACGGCGCTGCCCATCCCGCGGCTTTCAATAAAGCGGGCCAAGCCCTGGCTGGGTTCAGCCGGCATGGGATCGGTGCGGGGCATGAAGAGGACGTGGAGCGGGCCTGAATCGGTGGGCAACTCCCAGAACTCGGCGTGTTCGGCGATGAAATTGAGTTGATTGCGCATGCCTTTGATCCAGCCCAATAGATCCTCGCCGATCATCCGCATTACGGCCCAGATCGGGTCGCCTTCCTGGAGGCGTTCAGCGAGGGCGAAGCGTCGCAGTAAAGTCCCATCGATGGGCGAGTAGAGGCGGCTCACGACCGTGTCCTTGACGCCCAACCAACGGGCAGTGCTGGAGGGGCCGCGGGTGTCGAACCATTCGGCTACTTCGAGCCAGTCGCAGAATGTCCGAGCGTCGTCGTAGATGCCCAGGTGCTTGAGGATGAGTGAGATGGAGCAGGTGGGCGGATGATCCTTGGGCAATTGATGGTGATCAAAGTTTTGCCGCGCCGGCGCGTGTTCGTGTCCGACATCGACGACGCAAATATTCTCGTCGGCAAGATCCTCCGCAGTGGGTTCCCGGCGAACGACTGGGACGGGGTAGAGCGCCAGCAAAATGCTGCACGCCAGGAACTCGTCTTTATGCGCGCTGCCGGGGTGGGTAAGGATCGTATGGATGTGGCTCATTGCAGAAGGCGGGGAGCATAGGTCAGTCGCACGCGGACTCAAAGAACCAAGGCGCCGATGAGCTTTCTTTTTCGGGCCGCGCGTTATGGACTTTTAACGCGGAGGGAGGTGCTGGGAATTATGAAGGATGAAGGATGAATGATGAAGGAGAAGCCGCAGTAAGGCATTGTGAGTAAAGAGAAGCTTCGGTCTCAACGGCCCCTGAGTTCTCTGAATCTTCGTCATTCGTCATTCATCCTTCGGGCGCCCAGATTCAGCGGCGCCGGGCGCGGGCTAGCTCTCTTCTTTGCGCTTCTGCGCGTCTGCGTTGTCCTTTCGCGTGTCCTTTCGCGTGTCCATCAGCGCGAGGATGCGTTCCTTTTTCTGCGGGTAATCGAGGGCGTGGAATACGCGAATTTCCTCCACGCGCCGGGCGCTGTTGAGTGCATCGAGGCAGACAGTATAGTGTTTAGCTAACTCGTTGGTTTCCATATAGCGTCCCCGGAGGTTGGGGTCGGAATATGCGCGCGGATGATGCCGCGAGAAGAGGTGGAACCGCAGCCAGCGCCGGTCGGTGCGGGAGATTTTCTGGGATTTGCGAAAGAACCCGACGAAGAGCAGGAGCACTTGGTAGGTGTCGACCTGGGCTTGGAGTTCGAGGTTGCGGATATATTCCTCGCTATTGATGGTGTCGATGCCGCGTTGGAACTGGAAGGCGGCGTGCAGGGCGTGATTGATTTCCTCGATGAAAGCGATGAGCTCAGTGATGTTGGTATTGCTGAGGCCGGCGCGCGGATCGTTTTTTTCCAACTGTTCGATGAGCCATTGGGAGTAATAGATGCCTATATATAGATGACCTTCGGATTTGCGTAGAAACGTGCGCGCAATTTCGCTCAGTTCCCGGGCGGAAGCGCCTGCCATGCGGCTTAGCTGGCCGCAGCGCTGGCGGCTGATGAGGCATTCTTCCAGGTTGATGCCCACCTGTGCGTAGGTGCGTTCGAATAAACGTTGTATCTCGCTGAATAGGGTGCTGTTCACAATGTTATAGAAGGCTGAATTTCGGGGTCTGCGCTCCGTCGAGATGCAGGAGGGTGTCGGAGAGTCGGTTGAGCGCCAGGCGCATGTCGTGAAAGCCGTCGGCCAACTGTTCATAGATGGGAGTGAGCTCCGCGCAGCGCGCCGTTTTGTGGCTGGCTATGGCCTTGTAGTTGGCGCTGCCTATTCCTTCATAAAAGCTCACGTCCGGCCCGCCCCGTTTGCAGCGGGACTCGATGGTCTCGTGAAAAATCCCGGAGATGAACAGGGAGTAGTTCCCCACATGCGCGCGGATGAGAAAGCTCTGCTCCGGGCTCGCGTCGCGCAGCGCGATGAGCATGTCCGAGACATACTGAATCGGGCCGGTCATCCCGTCGGCCGGGGAGCGCATTTGGGCGGTCAGCGAAAATGTCTCCAGTAACGAGGCCACATAATCGCTCATGGAGCGGTCCTGAAGGCCGGTCTGTTTCAAGACGTGCCGGATCAGAATGTAGAAGTAAAACTGCGGGGAAATGCGCAGCGCCGATGTGTCTTCCAGCACGGCGTCCATGAGTCGAGGGTGATCCAGGATCGTGTCGCGGGCGTCGGCGTCGGTGAGCAGGTCCACCAGATTCACCGTGTCGCGTGCGGAGCGGGAGAGGGTTTCGACGACAAAATCAAAATCCGCGGCCGTAAATCGATTCCGACAATTAGCTTTGATCATCGGGACCCCGAACAGAGCATCGGGCGCGCCCTGCTTGGGGAATTATGAAGGATGAATGATGAGTTATGAATATTCGGACAACGCAGCGGCGCGTCTTCTCCTGCCCCTCTATCATTCATCCTTCCTCCTTCATCATTCCCAACAGCGGCGGCGCGTGCAGCGGGGGGCGATCGCGATTTTTGATGTGCGCGGAGTTTCCACTGGTTTCCGCAGGGCGCAGGGTGGAGAAGTGAGGGGATGCGCCGTGTCGTCTATACTTTGGTTGCGCTGGTTTTTGGCGGGATTCTCGGGGCGGGTTGGTATGCCTATGAACGGGGGTTTACGAAGAAATGGCGGAGTTTTGTCTCGAGCGAATTTCGGAAGCGCGGGGTGGAGATGTCATTGCGGCAGTTGGCGCTGGAGCCGTTCCGGGGGATAGTGGCGCGCGATGTGAAGATATACGAAGGCCGGGATCGGCATCGGACGCTGGCGGTGGTTAATGAGGTTTTGCTGGTCATTAACTACGCCAATTTCTTTCAGA
>JAYTYG010000416.1:0-3158 GCA_043742585.1 Spartobacteria bacterium | reverse complement strand
AGGCCGCTTTGTGCGAAGTCGCTCAAATTTTAAGAAAAAAGGACAATGGCGCCAGGTCTAGGCGTGCCAGCTCCAGGCGCGCCAGTTCCGTCCGGGCCTAGGGGCGTTGGGAACCGATTTTACTCGAGCTTCGGTGGCTCTGTCGTCGGAGATTCGTCGTCGTCTTCCTCCTCGATTTCCAGCTTCATTTTTCGCGAGAGAAAAGGCCGGATAAACCCATAAAGCAGATAGCATGCGAAGATCAGGAAGGGCATCCACTCATAGTTCATCGCGGTGAAAACGATGAAGCCGATGATGGCGATGAATTTGGGCAGCGAGCGGGTGGTGCGCCAATTGATGCCTTTGAAACTCGGATACCGGAACCCGCTGAACATCATCCAAGAAAGGAAAATCAGCAGTGCGGGCAGGAGCCAGCGCCAGTTGCCGAGATGTCTTTCGCCTTTGTTGATATAAAGCATGAAGAGCGTCATCGAGGCGATGAGCCCTGCGGCGGCGGGAATCGGGAACCCTTTGAATTCCTTGTTGGCGGCAGCGCTATTGGCGGCGGCCAGGCAATTGAAGCGGGCCAGCCGCAGGGCGCCGCAGATCAGGTAGAGCGAGGCGATGAGCCAGCCCGCAGCGCCGAAGTCAGTCAGGACAATCCGGTGGACCATCAGCGCCGGCGCGACGCCGAAGGAGACGATGTCGGCTAGGGAATCGAACTCGCGGCCGAAAGGGCTTTCGCTGCCGCCGAGGCGGGCCAGTCGACCATCGAGCAGATCAAAAATACAGGAGGCCAAGATCAGCCAGATCGCTAGGTGAAACTTCTCGGCCGCCAGCACGCTGGCGGCCGCGATGGCGGCGGCGGCGTCCGTGGACGCTGCGGCTTGAATCAGCGCGCCTTCGAGGATTTTGACCGAGGCGGCAAACCCACAAAAGAGGTTGCCTGCCGTCATCAAGTTCGGCAGCAGATAGATCTTGGGATTGCCTTCTTCGGACATGGCTTATTTGAGTTTAGCCAGGATTGTGGAGCCGCCTACGACTCTGTCCCCGATCTTCACGGTGATCTCGGCCGAGAGCGGTAGGTAAACCTCGGTGCGCGATCCGAACCGGATCATGCCGAAGCGGTGGCCCTTGGCGACTTGATCGCCTTGCTTGGACCACGGGACGATGCGGCGGGCGATGGCGCCGGTGATTTGGCGGACAAAAAGCGTGGCTTTCGATCCTTCGAACGCCCAAGCCATGGCCTCGTTTTTCACCGAGCACTCGGGCAGGCGGGCATCGAGGAAGAGGCCGGGATAATGTTTAACGAAGGTGATTTTGCCTTCGATCGGCGCGCGGTTCACATGCACGTCGAATACCGAGAGGAAGACGCTCACCCGGCGGCAGCGGGTCTTGAGGAATTCGTTTTCGTCGACCTCGAGGATGTCGTCGACCAAGCCATCTGCGGCTGAAACCACCACGGAGTCGTCGCCGGGGATGGTGCGTTCAGGGTCGCGGAAAAAGTTGATGCAAAAAAGAAACAGCAAGCCTGCGAGAGCCAGCAACCAGGTCCAGTGGAGCCAGTAGCCGAGAGCGGACAGGGCCAGGATCGCCGCGAAAATGGCACGGCCTTCGTAGAGAGTTTGGAAACGCATCGGGGGGGTATAGACAGAGTCTGCGGGATTGCGTCAAGCGTGAGCGTTGTCAGCCCGCAATCTGCGGGTTAAGTTTCGCCCATGTCCACGTCCCTCTCCATCGATCCCCTGGTCACCATGCAGGAGCTGCTCGTGCAGTTTCCAGGGGCCCAGCGCGCGCTCTTTCGTAAATACCACATCGGCGGCTGTTCGAGCTGCGGATTTCGGCCCGAGGAAACGTTGGCCGGGGTTTGCGCGCGCAATGAGAATCTAAGCGTCGAGGCGGTCGTGGCGCATATTTTAGCCAGCCACGAGGACGATCTTAAACTCCAAATCTCGGTCCTGGAGCTCGCCGCTGCCCTCCAGGAAGACGCCGCCGCCCGCTTGATCGATGTCCGCACCCGGGAGGAATTCGATGCCGTGCACGTCGAGGGCGCGATTTTTTTCAGCCAGGAGCTGATGCAGGAAGCCATGGCCCACTGGGATCGGTTCGCCCTTTTGGCCGTGATGGATCATCAAGGCACCCGCAGCATGGACGCCGCCGCTTATTTTGCGGGACACGGCTTTGAGAATGTGAAAAGCGTCCGCGGCGGTATTGACGCCTGGAGCCAGGACGTGGACTCCCGGTTGCCCCGTTACGAGCTCGAGTAATCCCCAGAAATTGACCTTTTCATATGAGTGACGACCTTCAAAAACGCATCGTGGATGCGATTCAAAATCCTAAAAACCTGGGCGAGATGGAAAACGCCGACGCCGTGGGCACTGTGGGGAGCCCGGATTGCGGGGACATGCTGCGGATGTGGGTGAAATTTAAAGAGGACGGCAGCGGGCGCAGGGTGATTGACCGAGCGACGTTCCAGACGTTCGGTTGTGAAACGGCGATCGCCGTGGCCAGCGTGGCTACGGAGTTGATCGAGGGTAAAACAATTGAAGAGGCGCTGTCAATGTCCGGATCGGACTTGGCGGCGCCATTGGGCGCGTTGCCGCCCATGAAAATTCATTGCGCGCAATTGGTCGAGGGCGCCTTGCGCGCGGCGTTGGATCCCAAGTCGGTGCCTGCCCAGAGTGCTGCGGCGCCGAAAGTTGGGGCGACTTTGCTGGAAAGTTTTGGAGCCCCGGCGTCGCCCGAGCGCAAAGTTAAAATCGTTATTAAATCTTAAACATCAGACTTTTCTAATTCATGGACACACAAACTGAACGCACTCTTCTGCGCGATTGCACGGCGATCCGCATCCCCAGCGGTGAAGTATTCACCATCGCCGCGGGCACCCAGGTTTTTATCACCCAAGCGCTCGGAGGCAGCTTTACCATCGCCACCGATCAGGGCCTGGCCCGGATCACGGATGAAAACGCGGATGCACTCGGCCTGGAATCGGCCGCGCCGGTATCTGCCGTGATTGAGAGCGGCATAGTGGTGGACGAAAAGGCGGTCTGGGATCAGCTCCGGACTTGTTACGATCCTGAGATCCCGGTGAACATTGTGGACCTGGGGTTGGTTTACGACTGCATCATCACCCCGAGGGAGAGTGCCGGAGCGCGGGTGGATGTGAAAATGACGCTCAC
>JAYTYG010000415.1:0-4801 GCA_043742585.1 Spartobacteria bacterium | reverse complement strand
GTGCTCAGGGCGTAGCTGGGACTCGCCACGAGAGTCACGCTAATCGTCTTCTGTGGTGTGTTGAGTAACTGCCCGGTCGGCGCAAACTCCAACCACGCCTCGCGGTCACCGTCCGGGATTGTGAGGGTCGTGCCCGCAGGCCCGGCGTAATCCGTGACAGGCGTGGCGGTACCGCCCAGCGAATAGGTGATCGTCAGCGGCCCCACGGCATTGAGGCGATGAAATCCGACCACGCCTGGATCTGGCCAATCCTCGCGCATATCACCGTCGAGAAGGATCACTGAAACTGTATCCAGCGGATCGGCGCCTACCGCGACCGGAACGACTGAGGAACCAGCGGCTAATAAGAGCAACAAGCGGAGGGAGAAGGACGAGTTTTGCATAAGCATATAGCGGCTGCGAATTTCTCTGCCCGGGGCGATCCGTTATCCAATCACTAAATAAGTCGAGCCGACGGGAAGACCCGGCCCGTTCTGAGCTAAGAACTTAGCCTGTCTGGGAAAAAGCCTAAACCATGCCAGTAGCCCTTGCGGCTACTACGTAATTCGGCGCAATGAGCGGCAGCCTAAAAGACAGGGCTGACGCATCTAAAATGATCATTGGAAAGTGCAGATATTCGCGTAAGCCGATGCTGCAAAATATTTACGCCAAAGGCGTTACGCCCTACAGCCCAGGGTTGTGAGGAACGAGCTACCCTGGGAACCGGCGAAAAAGAGAATCCAACCCCAACGGGGGTTGCGCCCAAGATCGTCCTTTGGCGGAACCGCGTTGCGGTTCGATCCGCTCTGGTTTAGTTCCCAGGGTAGGCACGCAGCGGGCCAACCCTGGGCTGGAGGACGTAATCCCGTTGGGATTGAGGACCTACTATTCTAGCGGAATTCAGAGACCTAAGCCCTGGGTCCTCCGTCCCAATCTGCCGTCGCCCCATGCATTACTCTCCTGAGACGCTATAATGGCTTTAAACCCTGCGGCTTAGGGAATCTGCGGGTTAAGGAAACACCTACTTCGGGTGCGTTACGGATTGCAGCCCCGTCTCTTCGGCTATTCAGAAATGGCCAAACGCCAGTGCGAATAAAATCCGGCCGCCGCGCAGCGCTACTCCCCGAACTCTGGCCGCGGCTCGCGACGCAATAGGTTCTCCAACACTTCGCGCCCGGTCGATACCCCGTCTAGGAGCGCGCGGACCTGGGTAATGATCGGGGTCTCGAGCCCGAGGCGTTGGGCACATTCCACGGCGCTATACGTCGTAGGCACACCCTCGGCGACCATTTGCATCGACGCTACAATGGCGCCCAACGATTCCCCGCGGCCGAGCCTCTCGCCCACCATGCGATTGCGGCTGTGTCGGCTAAAACACGTGACCATCAAATCCCCAATCCCGCTGAGCCCCTGAAAAGTCTCGGGTCGGCCGCCCAAGGCGGTTCCCAGACGGACGAGTTCAGCGAGCGCACGAGTCACCAAAGCCGCCTTGGAATTGTCGCCGAGCCCGAGGCCGTCGCCGACCCCAGCCGCGATGGCGAAAATATTTTTCAACGCGCCGCCGAATTCGATCCCCGGCAAATCGTCGCTGGTATAGGCGCGGAAGAAACGGTTGGAGAACGCCTTCTGCAAACGCTGGGCGATCTGGCTCTGCGCGCAGCCCACCACCACCGCCGTGGGCATCTTGCGGGCCACCTCTTCGGCATGACTCGGGCCGGAAAGCACGGCGATGGGATTATCGGGAAAACACTCCGTTAAAATCTCGCTCATCCGCAGCCCGCTGCCGCGCTCGACCCCTTTGGTGCAGGAAAGCAACACCGCGTCCCGGCGCAAATCAGTCGTGGAAAGCCGGGCGGCAACCTCGCGGATGGCCTTGGATGGAGTGACCAGCAAAACGAGGTCGCAGCCGCGCAAATCGTCGAGATCGGCGGTGAACTTCAATTCCGGCGGCAGCTCAATCCCCGGGAGATAGACTGCGTTTTGGCGGCTGCCCGCCACAGCCGCGATCTGGCGTGAATCATGACCCCAGAGCGTGACCGGCAGTTTCTGCTCGTGCAGCACGAGGGCCAGGGCCGTGCCCCAACTTCCCGCGCCGACAATTCCCACATGTTGAAATGTCATGGCTGTGATTTGGATTGGCCCAGGCGGCTTTCAGTGCCAGCTCGCAAGCGACTGATGTTTTCGCGATGCCGGCGGACCACGGAAAATGCAGCGGCGCAGGCGAAAAAGAAATTTGCCCAGCCGTGGACGCGACCATTGAGGATCAAGCCGGCGACCACCAGGGGCAGGGCGAGCGCGGCAACGATCGAGGCCAGCGAAACGTAGCGCGAGACCTTCACCACCAGGCCCCAAATCGCGAATACGATCAGACTCGCAAGAGGCATCAACCCCACGATCACCCCCAGCGAAGTGGCCACGCCTTTGCCGCCCTTAAACCGCAGCCAGACCGGGAGATTGTGCCCCAGCACGCAGGCCACCGCGGCCGTTATGCCCGCCAGGCTCGGGTCGAAATAGGCGGACAAGGGCCCGGGCATTTTCGAGAAAATCCAAAAGCCGAGCCAGACTGCGACCCAACCCTTGGCGGTGTCGCAGAAAAAAGTGAGGAGCCCCCAGGGTTTGCCCAGGACGCGCCAGACATTGGTGGCGCCGATATTGCGGCTGCCGTGCTCGCGAATATCGATGCCGCGGGTGCGCGCGATGAGGAGTCCGAACGGGATCGCGCCGATGAGGTAAGCGCCCAGCGCTATTAAACTAAAAGTGAGCAGAGCGATCATCGGGTTGCGGCGTTGCGTTTGCGTGCGAGCTCGGCCTCGATCTTGCCCAGCGGCAGGCAATTGACCACGTCGCCTTTGGTCAGCCAACCTTTGCGCGCCGCGCCGACACCGAACCAAAGATTATTGAGCTGCTTGGCATGATGCGCGTCGGGATTGATCACGCAGCGCACCCCTTTTTCCTTGGCCAATGGCCACCAGCGCCAGTCCATGTCCAGGCGCCACGGACTCGCATTGAGCTCGATCATTGTGCCCGTAGCCGCCGCCGCGTCGAGCACCGCCGGCACGTTGACCGCGTAGGACTCGCGCGAGAGTAAGATCCGCCCGGTCAAATGCCCGAGCATCGTCACATGCGGATTTGAAATCGCCCGGATAATGCGCTCGGTCATCTCGGCTTCAGGCATCGTGAACGAGGCGTGCACCGACGCCACCACGTAGTCGAGCTGCGCCAGCACTTCATCGGGAAAATCCAGCGTCCCGTCCTTGAGCACGTCGCATTCGGTGCCTGCGAAAATCCGGAAATGACCGTCGAAGGATTTGTTGAGCTCGTGAATCTCAGCGACCTGCGCCAGGAGCCGGTCGGCATCCAGCCCATGCGCCTGAAAGGAGGATTTGCTGTGGTCGGCGATGCCCAGGTATTGAAGCCCGAGCTCCTGAGCGGCTTCCACCATTTCCAACAGGGTGGCGCGGCCGTCACTGGCGGTGGTGTGATTGTGAAAAGTGCCGCGCAGATTCTCGATCGCAATCAGATCCGGCAGCGTATGCTTTTCAGCCGCCTCGAACTCCCCGCGGCTTTCGCGCAATTCGGGTTCGATATAATCCAGATCCAGCGCCCGATACAGATCGCGCTCTTCGTAAATCGCGGGAATGGGTTGCGCCTCGGCCTTGGATTTGCGGCCCTCGACTTTCGACACTTCCTCCAGCCGATATTCATTGAGCGTCCAGCCGCGCGCCAAGGCCCGGGAACGCATGAGGATGTTGTGCTCCTTGGACCCGGTGAAATAGTTGAGCGCAAAAGCATATTCTGGGCTCTTCACCACGCGCAGATCGGCTTGGATCCCGGATTTAAAGCGCACGCTGGACTTGGTGGCGCCGTGTACGATCACGCTCTCCACCATCGGATGACCCACAAAATAGTCGGAAACCTCGGCCGGCTGATTGGTTGCGACGATGAAATCGAGGTCGCCCACGATCTCTTTGCGCCGCCGATAACTGCCCGCAATGCACGCCTGGAGCACGCCCTCGCATTCCTTCAAATCCCCCAGCATCCGCTCCGCATCGAAAGCGATGTCGCCCACCCGGAACCGCCCGGCGTGGCGCGAGCGCACATCGATGGCGGCCAATATGTTGTCGGCGGTTTTTTTTCCGAACCCGGCCAATTCCGAGACCCGGCCGTCCTTGCAAGCGGCCTCCAGCTCGGGCACGGAGGTGACGCCGAGTTTTTCCCAAACGGCTTTGATTTTTTTGGGCCCCAGCCCCTGGAGTTCGAACAGATCAAAGAGGCCGGCTGGAAACTCGGCTTTGAGTTTGATGTAAAAAGCCAGCTCGCCGGTGGCCAGGAGCTCGCCGATCTTTTCCGTGATGGCTTTGCCCACCCCGGGGATCTCGCCCAAACGCTCTTCAGCTGACATCTGGGCCAAATCGCCCGTGAAAATTTCCAAGGCCCGGGCGGCGTTGGTGTAAGCGCGAATCTTGAATAGGTTCTCCCCTTTGAGTTCAAGGAGCCGTGCAATGGACTCCAAGATGTCCACAATTTGGTCTTTAGTGATCTGGGCCATGCGAAAAAGGTCAATCTACGGCCCGAGGCAAAGCGCTGTCACGCGGTTTGGTGAAAGCCAGAAGGTGGCAGCGATCTACCGTCGCTCTCTTTTAGGGACAGACAAATCCCCTGCCCCAACTCCGCGCCTCCTCATTAAACTCACTAACGGCATGGGAAAGCGGCGATTTATCCGTCCCTATTTCCCCTGCGCGCGAAAAGTTGGAAAACCGAATCTTTAAAAAAGCGGGTCATCCCGAGCGCAGGCGCGAGTTCCACGAGCACCGGAGTCGAG
>JAYTYG010000414.1:0-6350 GCA_043742585.1 Spartobacteria bacterium | reverse complement strand
TGAAAATATTCTGCGCACCCTGGCTTTGACCAGGCTCCAGGATCTCGTGGAATGGGCGATGCAGGCCGATAAAATGTCAGTCGCCAGACTGGCGCCGTGCATCTTTGAAGCCGCGCGCTTTGGCGAACCGCAAATGCTCAACGTGGTGCAGGCGGGCGCGACCATTCTAGCGGAGTTTACCCGGGCCGTGGCCCAGCGCCTGGAGCGGCCCGGGGCCCCGGTGCGTTTGGTGGGCGGCTTGTTCGCGCATCATCCGGACTACGTGTCACTTTATAAATACAAGTTGAGCATGTTGTTGCCTCAATCAACCGTCGAGGTTTGCGCCAGGTCCGGCGCGCTCGGGGCGGCCTGGCTGGCCGCTAATCCCGGAACCGCCGGCTGCGCCGGAGCCGCTGGGACCGCTGGGACCGCTGGGACCGCTGGAGCCGCTGGAGCCGCTGGAGCCGCTGGAGCCGCTGGAGCCGCTGGAGCCGCTGGAGCCGCTGGAGCCGCTGGAAGTGCTGGAAGTGCTGGACTGCGGCTGGAAACCGACCATTCAGTCGCGCCGGATCTTGAGGAACTGGCACAAGCCGCCACCGAGCAGCCGAACCCGCGTTCGGGGGATCTGGAGGCGTTATCGAGCGCGCAACTGGTGGAGTTATTTGTCAGCGAAGAAGCGCAGGTGGCCGCAGCTCTGGACGCCTGCCGTCCCGCGCTGATCCAGGCGATCGATTTGGTCAGTGCCGCGCTCCTGAGCGGGGGCCGTCTTTTTTATGTCGGGGCCGGCACCAGCGGGCGGCTTGGGGTGCTGGACGCCAGTGAAGTGCCGCCCACATTCGGCGTTTCCTCCGAATGGGTGCAGGCCATCATGGCTGGCGGCGTCACCGCCCTGCATCGGGCGGTGGAAGGCGCCGAGGATCAACCCGAGGCCGGCGCGTTCAGCGTCCTGGAGCGCGGGGTTAGGGCAGGGGACGTCGTTTGCGGCCTGAGCGCCAGTGGTAGGACCCCGTTTGTCCTGGGATCACTGGCCAAAGCGCGCGACCTCGGCGCGCGCACCCTGTTAATCAGCTGTAACCCGGCGCGCCGCCGCGCGGCGCCGCCTTGGGACGTGGAGATCGATCTTCCCACAGGGCCCGAGATCGTCACCGGCTCGACCCGGCTGAAAGCGGGGACCGCGACCAAGGTGACGCTCAACCTGCTTTCGACCGCAGCGATGATCCGTCTGGGCCGGGTGCGAGGCCGCGCGATGGTAGATTTGCGGGTCAGCAACGCCAAGTTGCGGGACCGCGCGCTGCGGCTGGTGAGCGTGACGCTGGGAGTGTCGTATGAGGAAGCGCGCATCCGTCTCGAGCGCGCGAACTGGGACCTAAGAGCCTGCCTCGGGTAACGCAGCGGGGGAAAACGCAGCGGGAAAAAGCAGAAGACTGTAACGCGGAGGCGCAGAGGCGCGGAGAAAAGCAGGTTCAGCAAGCCCACTGCAGGTGGCTGCGCAGGCCCAGAGCAGGCTCAGAGCAGGGAGTGTTCGGGGCGGAGGCTGTGCCTACGGCCTCAGCCGTGCCCCCCGTCCACTGCGTCCACTGTGTCCACTGTGTCCACTGTGTCCACTGTGTCCATTCCCCGTCCATCCCATCACAGCTCTTTCTCCAGCCGTTCGCCGAGCCACTGCTTGATCATGCTCTGATAATTGAGATAGCGGGAGCGCGCCACGCGCTTAATCCGGGCGAGCATCCTCGGATCAAAGCGCAAAGTGATCGTCGTGGACTCGCGCGTGTCGGCCTTGAGCACCGACGCCTGCATCAGACGCGGTTCCAGGCGCGTATTGGCCCAGAATATGGCCTCAGCTTCCTCTGAATCGAAGTGCGGGATCTCAGACCAATTTTGAATGACGTTCATGTGAAAAAAACTGGCTAGATGTTGGCCGCGATCGCCGAGTTCCGGCGGGTGTAAAACGCCAGCTCTTCCGGCGTCATGTCCCGCGATAAAATCACCCGGTAACGTTTCCCGTCGGTCCAGAACACGCTGAAAATGCCGCGTTCCCCGACGCTCTTGCCCAGGCTGAAATAACGCGCTTCCAACTGATTCTCAGCAGTTTCCGGCAGCAGCCGGATGCTGAAGGGGTCTTCGAAAGACTCCTCGATTTCTTTGGGAGAGATGAGCCGCAGGTCGAACGGAGCTTCCAGCCAGTCAAATTCCATGGGTTGTTGTCTTCTGGATCAATTCGATTTCGTAGCCCTCGGGCGCGTCTACAAATGCAATCACGCTCCCCGTGCCGGTCGCGGTCGGCCCGTCCGACAGGGGGTATCCCTTGGCCGCGGAATGTCGGGCAAACGCTTCGAGATCCTCCACCTCAAACGCCAAATGCGTAATATCGTGGCCCACCTGCACCGGGCCGCTGCCCTCGAATCGGCAGATCTCGATCAGCTCCTCGCTGGCGGGCGCTTTAAAAAAAACCAGCTCCGAGCCGCGCGGCGACCGATGCCGCCGCACCTCTTCCAGTCCGAGCACCTCTTTGTAAAAGAAGATCGTCTTCTCAAGATCCTCCACGCGATATCGGGTATGAAGCAGGCGGGTAACCATTGGAAAATTTTCGTTTCGCGATTTCTCTTTTCGATGTTGTGATGTGCCCGTGCGGGCGTTTGCAGAAGACACTCTCTATGGCACCGTCCCGTAATTCCAAATTCCAAATTCTTAAAATCCCATGATCGCCCTCGGCATCGATAGCGGCACTCAAAGCACCAAGACCATCGCGCTCGACCTCGACTCCGGTCAAATTCTGGCCACGGCCTCCTCGGCTTACGGCCTGATCGAGGGGCTGCCAGCCGGGCATCTGGAGCAGGATCCCCAGGAATGGCTGGACGCCGTGGACCGCACGGTGCGCGAATGTCTGGCCGCCTTGGGCGCCCGGAAGTCCGAGGTCAAAGCCATCGGCGTTAGCGGCCAACAACATGGGTTTGTGGCCTTGGACAAAAAAAACAAGGTTATCCGACCCGCTAAGCTTTGGTGCGACACTTCGACGATCGATCAATGCAAGCAGTTCGATGCCGAGTTCGGTGGCCCGGAAGGCCTCATCAAATTGGCAGGCAACCCGATTCTCCCCGGTTACACCGCCCCGAAAATCCTTTGGCTCAAACAAAACGAGCCCAAAAACTATCGCGCCCTGGACGCCGTTTTGCTCCCGCACGATTACATCAATTTCTATCTCACCGGCGAGCGCGGCATGGAATACGGGGATGCTTCCGGCACGGGCCTCATGGATGTCCGGGAGAAAAAATGGTGCGAGCCGCTCATCGACTTTATCGACCCGGATCTGCAAAAAGCCTTGCCGCCGCTGGCCAGCAGCCGTCGCGCCCTTGGGCTTTTGCGGGAAAATCTCCGGGAAGCCTGGGGCCTGGAGAAAAGCCCGGTGGTGAGCGGGGGCGGTGGCGACAACATGATGGGCGCCATCGGCACGGGCAACGTGCAAGCGGGCGTGGTCACGGTCAGCCTTGGCACGTCGGGCACCGTTTACGCCTTTGCGAGTGAGCCGGTGGTGGATCCCAGCGGAGAAGTCGCCGCGTTTTGCGATAGCACGGATCGCTGGATGCCCTTGGTCTGCACCATGAATGTCACCGTGGCCACCGAGGCGGCCCGTAAAATGTTCGCGTGGACCCATGACCAGCTCGAATCCCACGTCGCTTCAGCACCGGCTGGCGCCGGGGGCCTGCTCTTTTTGCCTTATCTCAACGGCGAACGCACCCCAAACCTGCCCTTGGGCTGCGGCATCCTTCACGGCTTGAATCCCGACAACATGAACCCTGCCCACGTCGCGCGCTCCGTCATGGAAGGCGCCACGCTCGGCCTCGCCTATGGCTTGGGCCGCTTCCGCGAACTCGGCATTCAACCCACCGAAATCCGGCTCACCGGCGGCGGCAGCAAAAGCGGCATCTGGCGGCAGATTTGCGCGGATGTATTTGGCGTCCCGACGGTTTGCCTGGAATCCAGCGAGGGCGCGGCTTTGGGGGCCGCCATTCAGGGCGGGTACGCGTCGCTGGCGGCCAACGGACAGCCGGTGACGTTCCGGGATCTTTGCGCCAAGATCGTGACAGTGGACGCCAGCACGCGGGCGGAGCCGACCGAATCGCATCGAGACATTTACGTGCAGGCGTTGATGCGCCAGACCGATTTGACGCGGCGGATGCACGCCGGCGGCTATCTCTAGGAGTCTGTCACGCGTGACAGACCACTAGTGCTCGCGCTGGTGCGTTTAGTGGTTCAACTTCTACATCCCGATGAAAAATCGTTCCCTCCTGATTCTAGCCGTCTGCGTGCTCGCCATCTGTCTGGGCGCGATTTGGTATTTGCAGTTACCGCCACCGTTGCCCCGCACCGCGCCGGTGGAAGTCCCGCCGGTCGCCGTCGCCACGCCCGAGCCGTCGAAAGTTCCGGCCGTGATGCCCGTGGCAGTCGCCGCGACGCCCGCCCCCAAAGTCGAGCCCAAGCCCAAGGTTGAGCCGAAGCCATTGGCGGAATGGGAAGTGAAAATCGAGACTCTCCTTCGCTCTAACATTGGCGAGACCGAGACGGCGCAGCTTTTGATCAATCTACTGCCGACCCTGCCGGTTGAAGGCCAGGCCGAGGCCGCGCAACACATCTCCAACCTGCTGCTCGACAAGGATTACAATCGGCTCCTGCCCCTCGTTAAAAACAGCAGGCTCAGCGAGGAAGTGCTCGATGTCTTCGTCTCCGACCTCATGAACCGCGACGACGCGGTGAAGCTCCCGACCCTGCTCGAAATCGCCAAGTTACCCGCCCATCCGCACCACGAAGAGGCGCTGCAGGATTTGCAGATCTTTCTCGATGGCGACTTCGGCTCGGATTGGACCAAGTGGGACGCATCGATGAAGGACTACCTGCGCAAGCAAGCCAAAGAGAACGCCGACGCGGCCGTGGAAGAGCCCACGATCGGCCAGCCTAAGCCCGCGCGGACCGGCCCATGAAGCTAGTCGTGGCCGCCACAGGCGCCAGTGGCGCGATCTATTTCAAGCGGCTCCTGGCCAAGCTCGATCTTGAGGCCCACGAAGTCCACGTGGTCATGAGCGCCTACGCGCGCCAGGTGATTAAAGAAGAGCTCGACGACTTTGTTTTGCCGGCGGGCGTGCGTCAGCACACCGACAAAACCATGAACGTCCCTTTCGTCAGCGGCTCCGCGCATTTTGACGCCATGATCGTGGTGCCCTGCTCGATGGGGACACTGGCCCGAATCGCCGCCGGCAACGCCGATACCACCATCCTTCGGGCCGCCGACGTGTTCCTCAAAGAACGGCGCAAACTCATTCTCGTGCCGCGCGAGACTCCGTGGAACCTCATTCACGCCCGGAACGTGGTCTCGGTGACCGAAGCGGGCGCCATCGTGCTGCCGGCCTCGCCCTCTTTCTATAGCCGACCGAAAACCCTCGAAGACCTCGCGGATACCGTGGTGTCGCGGATCCTGGCGCAACTTGGCCTGCCCGATGCCGGCGCATTTCGGTGGGCGGAAGCGCCATGACGCCCGCGAAAAAAGCCGCCCTGATTGGCCTCCTCAGCTCGCTGTTCATGCGCGTGTGGCTGCGCACATTGCGCTTCGAATTCACCGACCTCGCCGGGATCATGCCCGACGCCCGGCCCCCGGACAGCCCCTTGCTATGGAGCTTCTGGCATAACCGACTCTTCGTCATGGCTTATATGTTCGAGCGCTATTTGCCGGGCCGCCCCGGAGCCGCGCTGGCCAGCGCCAGCAAAGACGGCGAGATCATCGCCGCCATCATGGAACGGTTTGGGATCCGGGCCATTCGCGGTTCGAGTTCGCGCCGGGGTGCGGCGGCTTTGGTGGAAATGAAGCGGGCCATTGAGGCTGGCGACATCATGGCCATCACCCCGGACGGCCCGCGTGGCCCGTGTTACCACGTCAACCCCGGCGTCATCAAACTCGCTCAAATCACCCAAGGCGGCGTCCTCCCTATTCACGTCACCTATTCGAATTTCTGGCGCCTCAAAAGCTGGGACGGATTCCTTCTCCCCAAGCCCTTCTCCCGGATCTCGATCACCTTCGACGTGCTCCATAAAGTGGCGTCGACGCAAACCCCCGAGGCTTTTGAAGAGGAGCGGTTGCGTTTTGAACGCGTCCTGCGGCCTGCCGATTTGGAGTAAGCGCGCAGCATGTCGGCGCCTCCGGAGCGCAGGAGTTTGGCCATTTACCCAGCTGTCGAGGAGAACCTTGGGATGACGACTCTGTCCTGTAGGCCATTTATGGAAATCGGCCAAACTCCAAACGCCGGAGGCGTACCAAGATAATAACGGTGGTGGAGGCTTTGCGACCCCACCGGTAAGACCGCATAAAATTGCCCGTGCGCCCC
>JAYTYG010000413.1:0-3332 GCA_043742585.1 Spartobacteria bacterium | reverse complement strand
GCCGTGACGCGATGCTCTTCCATCGCTTCAAGCAGTGCGGCCTGTGTCTTGGGCGGCGTGCGGTTGATTTCGTCAGCCAGGATCAGATTGGCGAAAACCGGGCCCTTGATGAAGCGGAACGAGCGCATGCGCGTCTGCTGATCTTCTTCGATCACGTCGGTGCCGACGATATCGCTGGGCATCAAATCGGGCGTGAACTGCACGCGGTTAAAGGAGAGTTCCAGAATCTGCGAGAGCGTGCGGACCATCAGCGTTTTGGCGAGGCCCGGTACGCCGACCATCAGCGCGTGGCCGCGGCAGAAGAGCGCCATCAGGATGTTGTCGACGACTTCCTTCTGTCCAACGACGACCTTGCCCATCTCGGCCTGAAGCGCTTCGCGTCCATTGCGAAGTGTTTCAACCATGGCTAGATCATCGGAACCCGGCGCGAGCGCGGGTCCGGAGGACGAGGGTGCGGAATTTAGAGTTGATTCGTTGAAGGCCATGAGAGTTCCTTTGCCATGCGCTACGAAAGGGCACTTATACAAGCGGCATGAAGGCAGGGTCAAGACACTTAACGGTTGCAGTTTCCCTCTCCCCTCCGGGGAGAGGGGCGACGTGAGCGGGAGCGAACGCGGGGTGAGGGGTGAGACGCGTGAATTTGCAAGTGATACCTATGTCGTGACCTCACCGCCCCTCACCCCCGGCCCCTCTCCCCCTACTTCGGGGGCGAGGGGAGACCGACTTGCGCCGCCGAGATGTTTTACTGGCCGACGACTGCACGCCGGGGGCGGATCAGGTAGACCGGTTTGTCGTGGCCGATCTTGGTGGGATCGGTGGCCAGCGTTTCGTATAAGGCGGGGGAGACTCCCGCCAGAAGTTTATCGCTGACCAGCGCGTAGCCGGTTTCAGCCGGATCCTGCAGGAATTCCGCGAGCGGGCGCTGGTTGCGGAGCACTTTCATCTGCAGATAAAAGAGGACATCGGCCTTCCATGTACTTTTCACCATCAGCACTTCGTAGTCGTAGAGCGGCACCGAGGGCGGCACTTTGGCGCGGACCTCGCGGCAAAAAGACTCGGGTGATTTGTATTCACTTTCGGCGCGCTCGCCAGTCAGGGTGAGCATGGCCAATAAGCAAATGGCGCCGGCCCACATCATTGAGAAACAGTGTCCCTGGCGCAGGCCGAACCATGCGGCTGCGAAAAACGTCAGCCCGCAGAGGACCGCCAGCGACCACACCGCGACGGTGTCGCCAGGGTAAAGAACATTGTATTGAGCAGCTAAGATGGGCGCCACGAGCGCCGCGGTGCCGAGCACGATGGCGAGCGCCGCGAGCGCGCGGCGTCCCCATTGCAGAGTATCGGACTGGAGCCAGCGGATGACGCTGTCGGCGATGAGGATGGCCATCGGCGGAAAGAAGGGCACGGCGTAGTGGCGCTGCTTGGCTTTGATGGCCGAAAAAATAATCAGGCAGAGCAGTAGCCAGACCCAGCAGAGCCGGCGCAGCGGGGAGCGCTCGTCGGGCGGATCGTTGCGCGTCTGCCAGAGCGCAAATGGAAAGAGCAAAAACCAAGGCAGGAACCAGATTGGAAATTGTTGCAGGTACCACCAGGCGGGCTGCGCGTGCCGGGCGTTCTGGTCGAAGCGGTCGAGCCCTTCCTTCTGGAAATCGGCCCACGCAATGCCGCTCTGTTTGAGGAAGGGAATGGCCCACGGCAGCACCATCAGGCACACGATGGCCACGCCCAAAAGATGCCATTTAAATGAGCCCGCTTTTGGAATTTGCAGAGTATGAAAGCTGCGTTCGTAAAAGTGCCAGACCAGAATGGTGGGGACGACGACAATAATGCCGACATGGCCTTTGGTCAGGATCGAAAACGCCATTGCCACATAGCAGAGTAGCAGCCAACCCGGCGAGTGGCCGGCGCGATAATTGAAATATCCGGCCAGCGCGAGCGTGACCCAGAGCGCCATCAGCATGTCTAATTCGGCGCTGCGCGCCTGCGAAATGAATCCGACACACGTTGCAAGCACCAGCGCCGAGAACATGGCGACGGGTGAGTGAGAGAAGAATCCCGAGTTTTGGGTGGGGCGGGCATTGGTGGTTGCCGGAGTTGAAGATTGATCCGAGCAGACAGGAATGTCTGCTCCACCTAGGACGGCAGTGTCTGCTCCATCTAATAAAGGAGAGCCTGCTCCACTTGAAAGAGCGCTCTCCTGCGAGGCAACCCAAGCGAAGACGATGAGCACCAGGAGGACCGCGGTGGCGGCGGGAATCGCGGAGGCATGCCAGGCCTCGACGCGCGCGGCGCCTGACGCTTTGGCCAGCAGCGCAACCATCCAGGAACTGAAAGGCGGTTTCTCTTTTCGAATCTCTCCATTAAGATGGGGCACAATCCAGTCGCCCGATTCGATCATTTCCTGAGCAACCACTGCAACGCGGCCTTCGGAGGACTTGAGGAGCGGGCGTGCTAGGATTCCGGTGAAGAACAGAAGCGTGGTACAGAAGGCGATAAAAACAAACTGACGCATGTGCGGCATGCAGGACCCTCAAGATTGATGTTGAAGTTTACTTAGAGACGGCGCATCGTTTCAAAATTTCAATTTGATTTTTGCTTTTTGGGATTTGTGACACATAATCCTTCTCCTGCATTTTTAAAGGTGATGGTGACAAGGGAGTAAGAAATGAAGATCAACATTCGTAACTCGAAATTGAAGAAACGGCGCGTCAGCGGATTCCGTCAGCGCAACAGCACCAAGGCCGGCAAGAAGGTCATTGCGCGTAGGCGCCGCCGCGGCCGGACGCCCACCGTTTTCGGTTGATCGACGCGTGCTGAGTCAGACTTGGCGGCTGCGGGTGCTCTGAAGCGGTAGGTCCGGAATGACTGTCTTACCGATGAGAAATAGCAGGATAGTCCGAAGATCACGAAGACTGACCTCTTCGTGATTTTTCGTTTGATGACGGGGTGGAGCAGGCGTTTTTGCCGGCGGGAACGTGCCCCTTTTCCTTCTCCCACGCGTATTGAAAATGAGACGTCGCCCGCCCCTCACCCCCGACCCCTCTCCCCCTGAACAGCGGGGGCGAGGGGAGAACGAAGTCACATCAACGTCTTGCGCGACGCTCAGCCACCCGTTTCGAGGCGTTTCCAGAGGCGATCGCTTAAGGCGGGGACGGATTTAAAGCGCGCTACGGCTTTGGCCACATCGTAGGCCACTCGCCGGAAGGTGACGGTCTGTTCCGTGTCGTCATAAATGACGTAACAGCCATTGGGATTGCTGTCGCGCGGCTGGCCGACGGAGCCGACGTTGACCAAGGTCTTGTCACCGGTGCGGATGCGCCACGACATATCCT
>JAYTYG010000412.1:0-2388 GCA_043742585.1 Spartobacteria bacterium | reverse complement strand
TGATCGAACTCCAAAGTGCCTCCTTCCGAGCCCTTCTTCACCTTGACCTTGGTTTTCCCAACGCTACTTGACCACTCGACTGCCTCCAGAACGATACCGTCCTTATTAGGCTCCCCACCAGAGGTCAGCGTGAAAGTCGACTGATCCACGCGCGATTTGACGGTGATGACATCTTTTGCGCGCCCCCCGACATCCGTCAACTGAGCCGCAGCGC
Organism: Spartobacteria bacterium; assembly: GCA_043742585.1. Taxonomy (GTDB): domain Bacteria; phylum Verrucomicrobiota; class Verrucomicrobiia; order Chthoniobacterales; family Chthoniobacteraceae; genus CAIURC01. The sequence continues at coordinate 2,174 of JAYTYG010000412.1, read as the reverse complement.
TGACAAAAAGATTGGCGAATACGGGTGCCCCCTCAGGCGCAAGCACCGGCGCGGCGGGGGCTGCCACAGTAAAGGGGCAATTCAAACTCAGCGCGGCGTAGCGGTCCGCCGGAAAAGCCTCAGGCGCAACTGACTGAGCGGCAAAAGCTGACACAGCGCCGCCCCAAAATCCCACGGAACCGGCTGCGAACAAATACTTAGACAGGCGTTGAAACATGTTTATCCCTCTCGACTTTGTCGAATCACGACCGCAGCAACTACTTCGGAGCAAACCACTTGGATACGCGGAAGGTGCCTTGCATCAGGGTTTTATCGGAGGAATCAACCTTCAACGTGACTTTCTCGAAAACCACAAATTGCCCTGAGCCTTGAATTTCTCGCATAAAATCACAAAGCGCACTCCACGTGCTTGTCGCGTCAAACGTTACAAAGACAGCGACACAATAAGCGCGCTTCTCGGATTTGCTGTCAAAAGAAGGCGGCCCCAAAGTCACCTTAGTCTTCGCGGCCACCGCTTGGACTTGCGCAAATAGCTTCACTCCCGCCGAGTTCTCTTTAGTGAGCTTAAATTGATGCTCGCTGACCCAGCGACCGCGCTCGTCCCACTTGGGTTTCTCGGTCAATACAGCGTTGTTAATTTCCAGAGCGGACTGCTTTTGAGTGAGCTCGCTCCTCAATTGCTTCTCGTTTTTTAGGAAAAACTCGATCGCCGAGTAATTGAGTATCAACGCCACAACCCCGCCCACCGCCGCGGCCAATGTTTTTTCCCGCGCGTTCATAATTTCCCAAAAATACTGAATTGCGCGCTATTGTTCTGAAGGACTTTCGGCGGCGGACTCTCGAAATTGAACCCCAAATCTTTAAACACTTTATCCTGGGTCAGCTTCTCCAAAAACTCGACAGCCTGGCTCGACGACGGCGCTTCCCCGTCGATCCGGACCGCCCCCAGCGATAATTCGAGCGTGGTCAATTTGACCTCCGGCGACGGCAAATTTGCCACCACCAGGTGCATGATCTCGATTGCGTAATAGGAAGGGTTAATGGCCGGCGCCAGCTGCCGCCATCGCATCTGACGGGTCGCGATAAATTCCACCTGAGGCCTGCCCTCGGCAAGTTGCACATCGAGCTTCTGGACGCGCCCCTTTAGCCAAGCCAGATACAGGAAAGCGACAGCCAAGGCCAAAAGATAGAGCACCGCCACGGCCTGCAGTTGTTGGCGCAAACGTCCCGCCTTGGCAATCCGATGCACCTCCGCCTGCCAAGCCGGCGGCGCCAAGTCGCCCCCGCCTGCGGCGTCGCCCTCGCGCAACAAGGCTTCACAGACGATCGTGCCCTCAAAGAGCTCCGAGAGCGGCCGCCGCAACTCCTCACAGCCGGCCTCAATCCGGACACGGGAAAACGTGGTGGGCACCCCTTCCATCTCAGCGCTGAGCAGCACCTGGGGCAACTCGGACCGCAGCGACTCGGCGTCCGTGCCGAAGATGCTGTGGGCAAATCCCAGCTTCCCATTTTCACTGATCGATACGGCCAACTGCCCGTCCTCAGGCCAGATGCACAGCACACACTCATCCGGGGCGCAGGACGCCGCGACGAGCGTCGCGTAAAGCGTGATCTTCTGCGGCAACCGCCCCACACTGCGAAACGGCTCACAGAGCTGATCGACTTGAGCGCAGTTGGCCGACACTGAGACCACCACCGACTCGGTTTCAGTCTGGCGGATGATCTCAAAGTGATTCACCGCCTCCTCCAGGGAATACGGCAGCGTCTTTTCAAGCTGTAACTCCACCATGCCCTCCAGCTCCGCACGCTCGACTGCCGGCAAGGTCAACCGCTCGATGAGCACCATGTTCACAGGCAACGCCAAATGAATCGCAGCCCCTGCAGGCAGGCCATCCATCACCGACTCGAGCGCCGCGCCCGCTCGGTCCTCAGACTTAGGCCAACGCGCGCGCCAGCCTTGAATATCAGGGGTGAAAAACGCGATTTCTGCGCCAGGCTTCTTCATTCGGTCCAGTATAGAATCGCGGGGTTGCTAGCCCCTTTTCGTGCAACCACATCCACTTGTCGAATTACTTTTCCGGAGAACCCTTTGGCCGTAATATGCATCACCGGATCCCGCATCCCAAGCAGCCCACCCAGCCCCTTGAACTGCACATCGTTGAGTCCCAGAAAAA
>JAYTYG010000411.1:0-2280 GCA_043742585.1 Spartobacteria bacterium | reverse complement strand
TGGCTGATAAGCATACCTACGGCCAGATTTTGAAATCATCGGCTTTGATCGGCGGCTCGGCGGTGCTGAACATCGCCATTGGCATTGTTCGCATCAAAGTGATGGCGGTGTTGCTGGGCCCGGCTGGGGTCGGATTGATCGGCTTGTACGGATCGATCGCCGACCTTACACGCAGCATTGCGGGTATGGGCATTAACAGCAGTGGGGTGCGTCAGATAGCCGACGCCGTCGGTTCGGGCGATACAGAGCGGATTGCGCGGACCGCCACCGTACTGCGACGAACCTCAATTCTCCTCGGGGTACTCGGAGCGCTTTTACTGGTCGTATTTTCCAGCCAGGTGTCCACACTGACTTTTGGAAGCGATGAGCGTGCCGGGGCCGTGGCGCTGCTGTCGGTTGCGGTGCTGTTCCTTTTGGTGGCCGACGGTAAAGGCGCGTTGATCCAAGGCACGCGGCGCATTGCCGATCTCGCCAAGATGGGGGTCTTGGGCGCGCTCTTCGGGACCATTATCAGTATCCCCGTAGTGTATTTCCTTGGAGAGAAGGGCGTGGTCCCGTCCCTCGTGGCCGTTGCCGCGATGTCGATGATTACCTCATGGTGGTACAGCCGAAAAGTGCGGATTGAACCGCCTGCAATGACGGCCTCTCAAGCTAGGCAAGAAGCAGCCTCACTCTTGAAACTCGGCTTCGCGTTCATGGCAAGTCGGTTTCTGATGATGGGAGCCGCCTACGCGGTCAGAATCATCGTGGTACGCAACATCGGTCTCGACGCAGCGGGTTTTTATTCATGTGCCTGGACCCTAGGTGGACTATACGTTGGGTTCGTTCTGCAGGCCATGGGAGCGGACTTCTACCCACGTTTAGTGGGCGTAGCCAAGGACAATCCCCAGTGCAACCGGTTGGTGAACGAACAAGCGCAAGTAAGCCTGTTGTTAGCAGGGCCGGGGGTGATAGCCACCCTCACTTTCGCACCTCTGGTGATTGCCTTATTCTATACCCCTAAGTTCGCTGAAGCGGTGGATATTCTTCGTTGGATATGCCTTGGAATCGCCATGCGCGTGATCACCTGGCCGATGGGCTTCATCATTGTGGCAAAAGGCAAACAAACCCTCTTCTTCGGGGCCGAACTGGCGTGGACCGTCGTCAACGTCAGTCTTGCGTGGATATGCGTGAAATCTTACGGTTTGAACGGCGCCGGCATGGCGTTCTTTGGATCGTATGTCTTTCATGCGCTCATGATCTACCCTATTGCTCGTAAGCTTAGCGGGTTTCGCTGGTCAGCTGAAAACAGGAAGACGGGCCTGATCTTCGTTTCCATAATTGCAGTGGTTTTTTGCAGTTTTTATGTATTGCCACCTTTGCTGGCGATTGGAGTCGGGACGTTGGCGGTAATCCTGAGTGGTGTCCATTCGATTAGAGTTCTCGTCAATCTCGTCACGACAGACCGAATTCCTCGCCCTATTGTGCAGCTACTGGTGCTATTCCGCTTGGCACCCTTAGCGTCGAAATAGCGAAGGAGAGTCACGATGGGGAGAGTAAACACGGCGAAGAGGCGCGGTCCAGCGAACTGTAACGACGTAAAGAAACCGAAGCACGAAGGTTGGCGCGCAGCAGTTGCGAAGCTAAGGGGATGTTCCCATACTTTGCACAAACTCTCGCCTAAGCCGACGACATGAAAATCTTAGTCTTTGCCCATCGGCTCGAGCTAGGTGGCACCCAGGTAAACGCGATCGAGCTCGCCGCTGCTCTGCGCGACCTTCACGGTCACCAAGTAGTGCTCTTCGCCACGCCTGGACCAATGGTCAAATTAGTTAATGAGAAAGGATTGCGTTTGCTTCCGGCACCCGACGCACGGCTTCATCCTTCCCCCGGTCGAATGCACGCCCTGCGCGCGGCAGTACGACAAGAACGTCCGGACCTTATCCACGTATGGGACTGGTGGCAGTGTCTCGAGGCGTACTACGCCGTGCATCTGCCGATGCAGGTTCCGATGGTCGTGACAGACATGATGATGGACCTAACTCGCGTACTGCCCAAGAGGCTTCCCACAACGTTCGGGACGCCGGAACTCCTCGACAAGGCAAGAGTGGCGGGTCGCCGGCGATCGGAACTTCTCCTGCCGCCGGTCGACGTCCATTGCAACGCACCGAACGCGGTAGACTCCGGGTACTTCCGCGAGCAGCATGGCCTTAAGGATGGCGACATTACCGTTGTGACCGTCTCCCGGCTCGCCGATTTCATGAAGTCGGAGAGCTTATTTCGGACCCTAGATGCCGTTCG
>JAYTYG010000410.1:0-6249 GCA_043742585.1 Spartobacteria bacterium | reverse complement strand
CCACAATCAGCCCGGTGGCGTCGATGATGGTGAGCTCGGCTGCCGGCGGCAGGCTCGCTACGATGCGGCCGTCGAGGAGATGGATGTCGGCGATTTCGTCGCGGCGATTGGCGGGATCGATGACTCGGCCGTTGCGGATCAGGGTAGCTTTCATGACGGGCAAAAAGCGGGAGGTAAACCAGTCGGCGGGGAAGGAGAACGGCTAGCGGGAACGGCCCGCGCAGAGGTAAAGGACGGCCATTCGCACAGCGAGACCGTTGGTGACTTGATCGAGAATGACGCTGCGGGGGCTGTCGGCCAGGTCGCTGTCGATTTCCACACCGCGGTTGATCGGGCCGGGATGCATGATGAGGGCTTGGGGTTTGAGCCGTTCTGCACGCGCTTTGGTGAGTCCAAAGAGCGCCGTGTATTCGCCCAGGCTCGGGAAGTATTCCTGGCGTTGGCGCTCGTGCTGGATGCGCAGCAGGTTGACCACATCCACGTCGCCCAGCACCGAATCAATATCGTGCGTGACTGAGACGCCCATCGACTCGAAGGCTTTCGGGACCAGGGTGCTGGGGCCTACCAGCGTGACTCGGGCGCCGAGTTTGAGCAGGGCGTGGATGTTGGAGCGCGCGACGCGGCTGAAGAGAATGTCGCCAATGATGGCCACGTGCAGGCCGGCGACGCGGCCGAGTTTCTCTCGGATGGTGAACGTGTCGAGCAGGGCTTGGGTGGGATGCTCGTGGGCGCCGTCCCCGGCGTTGATGATGCTGGCGTCGAGGCGCTCGGCTAGGAATTGGGCGGCGCCTGCGGAGCTGTGCCGAAGGACTATGATGTCGGTGTGCAGCGCCTCGAGGTTCTTGGCGGTGTCCTTGAGCGTCTCGCCTTTGGTGAGGCTGGAGTTGGACGCGGAGATGTTGACGACGTCGGCGCTGAGTCTGTGCGCGGCGAGTTCAAAGGAGATCCGGGTGCGGGTACTGGCCTCAACAAAGAAGTTAACAAGCGTTTTGCCGCGCAGCGTCGGCACTTTCTTGATCTCCCGGGTGCCCACCTGTTTGAACGCGGCCGCTGTGTCCAATACGGCCGTGAGCTCGGCGGCGCTCAGCGCCTCGATGCTCACTAGATCTTTTCGGGTCCACGCCGGAGGCGCGTTGAGGGCGGCGTTGATGGGCATTAGGCGGGTTCGATCCAGACCGAGTCGGCCATTTGATCAATAGGTTCCAGTCGGACGTAAACGCGTTGGTTAAGCGGCGTTGGTAGGTTTTTGCCAACGTAATCCGCTCGAATCGGCAGCTCCCGATGGCCCCGGTCGATGAGCGCCGCATATTGGATACAGGCCGGCCGGCCAAAGCTGGAGATCGCGTCCATGGCGGCCCGGCAGGTCCGGCCGGAAAAGAGCACGTCGTCGACGAGCACCAGGGTTTTGCCGGAGAGATCGTCGGGAAGTTCGGTCGGCTCGACGGCCCAGAGGCGGCGCCGGGTGTGGATGTCGTCGCGATGCATCGACACGTCGATGATCCCGGTGCTCGGCCGCAGCGTTTCAAACTGTCCGATGTAGTCGGCGAGGCGCCGGGCCAGTTCGACGCCGCGGGAGGGAATCCCGACCAATGTGACCGTGCTCAAGTCCGGATTGCGCTCCACGATTTCGTGGGCAATGCGTTTGAGGATGCGCTCGATGGCGGCATCATTGAGGACGAGCACGGCCCCGGTCGGCGGGAGCAGGGCCGGGGAGGGGGGCGTCTGAGGGTTTTCCGAGGGCTCGGTGGGGGAGGGGTCAGGCATGAATCCTTCGCGACCTCGCAGGATCGCATTTAAAGGAACTGTGCGGCGCTTTTAGTTGGCGGCCTTGAGTTCGGTTTGGCGTTTGGTCCGCCAGGAGGATCGATATTTAATGATCCAATCCAAAAGCGCTTTCTCAAAGCCTATGTCGTTTCCAGCCTTCTCGCTTTCAATCCACTTGTGCCGCAGGATCTCTTCGCGCTCGGCTAGAAACTCTTTGTAGAGGAGCGATTCTTTGACCAGGTCAGTGCTGTCGTCGGACTTGATGCTCATTTCTACGGGTTAGCTTTGAATTTTTAAAAAGCGGCGTCAATGCCTCACGCTGGCTGCATTTCGCGCAGCGTGCGGGCGATGGACAGAAAGGATTTCGAAACCGCACTGTCCGGATCTGCGGCCGTTACCGGCTGCCCTCGGTCGCCCGCTTCGCGTGTGGCAATGTCGATGGGGATTTGCCCCAGGAGCGGCACTTTGAGGCGGGCGGCCTCGCGTTCGCCGCCGCCGTTGCCGAAAATGTCATACCGCTGGCCATCGCTGGGGCAGAGGAAGTAGCTCATGTTTTCGATGAGCCCGAGCACTGGGACATTGACCTTTTGAAACATGGTGGAGGCTTTGCGGGCGTCGATCAGGGCGACTTCCTGAGGGGTGGTGACGATGACTACGCCTGCCAGGGCCACGGTTTGGACGATGGTGAGCTGGATGTCGCCGGTGCCGGGCGGCAGGTCGAGGATGAGATAGTCGAGGTCGCCCCAGTCCACCCAACGCAGGAATTGCTGGGTGTATTTGGTCACCATGGGTCCGCGCAGGATTGCGGGGGAGGTATCTTCCAAGAGAAATCCCATGGACATGAGTTTGATGTTGTAGCGTTCGACCGGCGAGATCCGGTTGGTCTCCTGGTCGGCCATGGGCCGCTCGTTGCTGCCAAACATCAGGCTGATGCTGGGGCCATACATGTCGCAGTCGCATAGCCCAACACGCGCGCCCGTTTGTTGCAGGGCCACCGCCAGATTCGCCGCCACCGTGGATTTGCCCACACCGCCCTTGCCGCTGGCTACTGCGATGACGTGCGTGATGCCTTCGATCTTGACCGCTCCGCCGCTCCCGGCTGCACCCGCAGCCTGCGCCGGCGCTTGGATGTCGATGCGCACGCTGACATTGCCGATGCCTTCGATTGCGCGTAATGCCGCCTCGGAACCTTCTTTGATCGCTTGCGGAATCTTGGCGTCATTGGTGGTCAGCGACATCTGGACCGTCACGTCGAGGCCTGTGACGCGGATATCTTTGATTAAGCCGAAGGAAACGATATCTCGGGTGAATCCTGGATATTTAACAGTGGAAAGCTGTGCTCGGACTTGCTCGGGTGTGATCATGCGGGCGCGCACTTTCGGCGCCGATCGCGCGCTCGGCAACTGCGAAAACGCGTCTTGTGTGAATGCGTTCCTCGCCAGGGACTGGAAAAGCGAAGTCGGCCATGTATAGGCGCGCGGCTCCGGGCGCGTTGCCCCAGAGCCGTCCGCGCCGCGCCCCCGCTGTATGCGGGTGAAAAGATTTGGCTTCCGGGCGTCGCCACTTCGTGGGAAATGCGCACGGTGAATCGACTGCAAGCTTTCCTTATCGTGCTCATTTTCTGGGCGGCTATCTATCTGCCGGGCTTGGGTTCGACCGAAATCAAGGGAGAGGAGGGGCGTCGCATTTTGCCTGCGATCACGATGCTTGATGGTGGCAGTTGGCTGATACCGTCCGTGGGCGGGAAACCATTTTTACGCAAGCCGCCATTGGTCAACTGGCTAATTGCCGGGGCGTTTAAGCTCACTGGTGTCCGCAATGAGTGGGCCGCACGCTTGCCTTCTGCGCTTTGTGTCCTGGGCTTGGCGATCGGTATTGTCGCCACCAGCGGCGGTCGCGGCTGGATCAATCTTGAGACCGGCGTCGTGGCGGCGCTTTTCGCAATCACCCAGTTTGGATTGCTCGCAAAGGCGCGCTTTGCAGGAGCTGAAATCGAAGGGGTTTACGCGCCCATTAGTGGATTGGCCATTCTAACCTGGCTGGCTTTTTGGGCGCGCGGCCGTTCGCCCTGGCTGACTTGGACGCTGCCTTTTGTCTTTCTCGGGATTGCCGCCTTAGCCAAGGGACCGTCCCTTCACTTGTTATTCTTCTATGCCATTGTCATCGCTGTGCTCTGGAAGGATCGGCAATTGCCTCATCTTTGGCATCCGGCTCATGGCGCCGGTTTGCTGATTGCCGCAGCCCTGTTTTCGCTTTGGGCCGTTCCGTTTTTCACCTCACCAGAAGCTAACGCGGCTGCGGAAGTCTGGAAGAAACAGGGGATAGATCGGTTCACAGACAGTGACTTTAATCTTACTAACTACCTGCTCAATTTCCCGCGCGCTCTGATGGATCTCTTGCCCTGGGTGGCTTTCGCACCTGCGTTACTTGGTCTTCTGCGACGCCAAAATCTCAATGCCTCAGCCGCGTCTTCTATCCCCCCCCGGGACGCTGTTACTAAATCTGAGGAATTAGTTTCAGCCCCGCGCATTGCTGCCATCGCCTACGCGGTTGCTGTCTGTTTCGTTGTTTTACTATTGGTGCCTGGTGTCCTGCCTCGTTATGTGATGCCGCTCGGCGGACCCATCGCTGTGCTGTTAGCTGTCGCTCTTCAGCAACTGCCCGCCACCGCCCGGGAACTGAATGCGTGGTTTTGGGTTAATCGCTGCTTGGCGGGGATCTTGGTTTTGTTCGCCTTCGCCACGCCAATCGCCGCCGGCACAGATCTTAGTGCTCACAGTTTGACCGATGCTTTGCGGAAGTTGGACCCGATGCTTGCGTTACTCGGCACTTTGGTCGCCACCTTGGTCCTCGCAGGCTGCGCATTGATCATCGCCAGGCGCTCGCTGGCGCTGCGCGTCTTGACGCTTACCCTCCATAGTTGCGCGCTCCTGGGGTTGGCTTCCTTCCTTTATTCCGTCGCCGTAGTGCGTTGGATCAATCGCGCGGACGACCTTCGGTCAATGGCCGCAAATATCGATGCAGCGGTCCCGCAGGGTAAGTCCTTGGTGATATACGATCCAGGTTATCTTCCTGCGCTGTTCTATCTCCATACGCCCTTTTGTTACTCATTAGATGCAGGGCGTTTACCTGATGACATGGAGTATGTTCTCGCTCGTCCCGGCGCTCTTAAGAAACTCACTGAGCACCAATTAAGTCTGCAGTTGCGCGAAACTTTTTCGAGGAAGGGAAAGCCCGAGATTTTATTGTTGCAGCGAATGGACGGGATTTCGAATAGTCCGCGCCCGCCAGCGGCCGAGAGCTCTAAATAACAATAGAGCGTGGCCAGCGACTTGCTAAAAGGGCTAGCGGTTTTTTGGAGCTTGTGAAAAATTTCACAACCTTCTTGCAATCATTTTACCGACTCCTCAAATTGCGATTCCACTTTGACTTAACGCTGATGCAGATAGCCGAATATTCGTTTTTCCGGAGCTCCGACCAACCCTGACGCATGGCGAACATCTTTCCACGGGCAAGTAACTTCCTGCCTCTTAAAATCGTCCTCTGCGCGATCATACTTGGTGGTGCCGCGACTGCTGGGTTTGCGTATTATTTCACGAATAAATACACCAACGTTGGCTATCAACCGACTCAGCCCGTTCCCTTTCCTCACGACGTGCATGTCAAGCAGGTGGGTATGGACTGTCGGTACTGTCACAGTTTTGTGGAGGTGGCTGCGCACTCGAATGTGCCGCCCACCCAAGTCTGCATGAACTGTCATCTGCAGATCCAGAAGGATAACCCCAAGCTGCAGGCTGTGCGGGAATCTTGGCGGACCGGCAAGCCCATCGAGTGGGTTCAGATTCATAAGACGCCGGATTACGTTTATTTTAACCATTCGGTGCACGTTAACCGCGGCGTTTCCTGCGTGAGTTGTCACGGGAAAATCAATGAGATGCCTGTGGTTTATCACTCGCAGCCATTGTCCATGGATTGGTGTCTGGAATGTCACCGTAATCCTGAGCGGGCTCTGCGCCCCCTCGATAAGATCACTGACCTGGATTACGTGGCTCAGCCCACCAAGCCCGGGCAGTCTGCCGCTCAAGCACAGCTGGCGCTGGGGATTGAGCTTAAAAAGAAGTGGAATATCAACCCGCCAGATAGCAACTGCGCTGGTTGCCACCGCTAACCGACATTTTCGATGAGCAAACGCGTCTTTCAACATCCGCCAGAGTCCACCACAGGCAAAAAATATTGGCGGAGCTTAGGTCAAGTTGCCGATACTCCGGAGTTCCGGGGCTGGCTTGAGAATGAGTTCCCTCGTGGGGCTTCCGAGTTCCAGGGCGGCGAGGTTTCTCGGCGTAATTTCATGCAGCTCATGGGCGCTTCAATGGCCCTAGCGGGACTGAGTTTTGCCGGTTGCCGTCGGCCTGAAAAGCATCTCGTTCCTTTTACTCGCGGAGTTGAATGGTCGATTCCGGGCAAGGCGCTGTTCTATGCCAGTTC
>JAYTYG010000409.1:0-7139 GCA_043742585.1 Spartobacteria bacterium | reverse complement strand
TGCTCGTCCTCAGCCGGCATCGGCAACTTCGCTCGGAAAAGAAAATCGCGCAGCGTATTCTTGTGCAGCACCCGATGCACGATCATCCCTTCTGGCGCTTTCGCAAAGTAAATCCGGTAATCCTTAGCCCGATACCGATAGAGCTTTTTCCCATCCCGCTCGATCAATCCAAACCGGTCATCGACGATTTGATCGAGCTCCTCGGGCAGCACCTGAAACTCCAACAACAAGTCCAGTTGCAGCTCTTTGGGAAGCGCCGCCATCTCGGCGGCACTGATTTCGTTAAAGACAATTTGGAACATTGCAGAAGGAGATGTCGGCCTTTTTGAAGCCTTGAAATTTCGTGGTAAAAACGCCGATGCTAAAAAACACCGCCTTCTATCTCACACAAAATCTCCGCCGCGAGACATCTCCAAATCGGATAAAATCCGCCCCCCCCATACCGTGGCCTTTCCGTGGCAGCGACGTCCCCTCGATTCCCCGCTTTCCACGCCCCCGAGCCCCCCACGCCCTGAAAACACCGCAGCCACTGAGGCCCCGCTTGTCAGAGCCGCGCTGACAGGCCAACCTGCCCGCGAAAAGTCCGCACCCAGTTTAAACATCTCCGCAGGTCCCAGCCCCGCCGCCCATGCCTTGGTTCACTTTCAACTTTCAAGATTTCGCGTTCGCATTCCTCAGCGTCCTTTTTGAAGGCATCCCCTTCCTCCTTCTCGGCTCGATCATCTCAGGATTTGTCGACGTATTCGTCTCCGCCGAACGCATCACCAAGCTGCTCCCCAGCCGACTAGGCCCCGCCATTTTCATCAGCGGCCTGCTCGGCCTCATCTTTCCCATGTGCGAATGCGGCAGCGTCGTCATCATCCGCCGGTTCCTAAAAAAAGGCCTCCCGCTCTCCTGCGCCACGGCCTACATGCTCGGCGCCCCCATCCTCAGCCCCATCGTCGCATTGAGCACCTGGGAAGCATTTAGTCGGAGCACCCAGCCAGGCCCCCTCCTCATGGTCTCGCTGCGACTGGGAATCGGATACCTCATCGCCGTGGGCTTGGGCTTCCTCATTCAGCACCTCCCGAAAAAGCGCATTCTTCAACCCGGCATCCTCGAAGCCCCCCCGGCCCGACGCCGCAGCGGCCTCAGCATTTCCACCGAGCCCGGCGCCCAGGCCAGCAGCGACGTGCTCACCAGCGTGCCGCGCCGACTGCTGCTCGCCGTCCAATCCGCCACGGCAGACTTTCTCGACGTCGCCTTCTTCTTCATCATCGGCACCGCCATCACCTGCCTTTTCAACACCGGCATTCGCCAGGATGTGCTCACGCCACTAGCCTCCACGCCCCTCCTCGGCATTGCCACCTTGATGAGCCTCGCCGGGCTCCTCGGCCTCTGCAGCACCACCGACGCCTTTGTCGCTTGGACCTTCACCGCATTTGCACCCTCCGCCAAACTCGCCTTCCTCGTATTCGGTCCCATGTTCGACCTCAAACTCTTCTGGCTCTACGGGCTCGTCTTCCGTAGACGCTTTGTCATCGGCCTCGGCGTCGCGCTATTTCTCATCGTCGCACTGATCTGCTGGCGCCTCGACTCTTTGCACATCCTCTGAAAGCGCGGTAAATTCCCGCCACCCGCACTTCTATGAACAAACTCTTTTCCCGTTGGCTGCCCTGCGCAACCCTCGCCACCTGGAGCGCCATTCTCATCTACATCTTCTGCAGCGGCCGCATCACCGCTTTTCTCGCCCCGGGCTTCCGTCCTTATGTCCTGGTGGCCGGCATCCTACTTGGAATCATGGCCGCCATCTTCCTCTTCGCCCCTGTCGATGCCGAATGCTGCCTCGACGCTACCTGCGGCCACTCCCTTTTTCGCCTGCCCCTGGGCAAGCTCCTCACCTTCCTCGTTCTCCTTCTGCCAATCACACTGTCCGCCATGGCTTCACGCGACTCTTTCGGCCGCACCATGATGGAAAACCGCGGGATCGACACCGACGGCTCGTCCCTAGGCAAACGCAAATCCGACCCGCCACCGCCCCGCGCGCAGCCCAGCACCAAAGCCAGCACGGCCGGCAACCCAACCGCCTCCAAAACGGCAGTTCCGGCCCCCGTCGACGAACTCTCCGACTATCTGCAGCGCACCCCGGAAGGCTACATTATCACCGAAGTCCTCGACCTACTCTACGCCGCGCAGGACAATGATTTACGCAAAGATTTCGAAGGTAAAAAAATCGAACTCATCGGCCAGCTCATGCCCGACAAATCCGTGGTCGGCACAGTCCCCACCCGCTTCAAAGCCGTGCGCATGTTCATGAGCTGCTGCGCCGCAGACGCCCGTCCCGTGGCCACCCTCGTGGAAGCTGCGCCGCTCCCTGTCCTCCCCGAAATGACCTGGGTCAAAATCACGGGGCTCGCCACTTTTCCCGTCGAAAACGGGCGCAGAGTCGCGGTCATCAAAGCCGAGAAAGTCGAAAAAACCAGCCCGCCCGGCGAGACCATGCTCTACTAAACGCTGCACGCTTGCCCATCGCTGCCAATGACGATGTGATGCGCGTTCGGCCCCGACCCGTGTTGACGGTGCCCCACCATACCAGAACCATGCTCAAAGAGATCGAACAGCTCCTCATCCTCCAGGATCGCGACCGTAAAATTCGGACGCTCAAAGCCGAATTGAAACTCGTGCCGCTTGAACGCAAAGATTTCGAAGAAAAGTTCGCCGCCGGCTCCGCCCGCCTCGAAGCCGAAAAGCTCAAGGGCAAACAACTCGAAGTCGAACGCAAAGGCCTTGAGATCGACGCCGAATCCAAGCGCGCCACCATCGCCAAATACAACATCCAGAAATTCCAGACCCGGAAAAACGAGGAATTTCAAGCGCTCACAAACGAAGTTAAACGCTTCGAAGCCGACATCCAATCCATCGAAGATCGCGAGCTCGACCTCATGGAAGCCGCCGACACCCAAAAAGCGGCCACCCTCCTCGCCGAGAAGAACTTCAACGAACTCAAAGCCCAGTTCGCCCGCCAGATCCAGTATTTGGAGGAAAAACTCGTCGCCATCGCCGCCCAACTCAAAGACCTCGACGTGGACCGCGCCAAACTGGCCACCGGGCTCGATGAAGACCTGCTCGACACCTACAACCGTCTTTTCAGCAGCAAAAGCGACAACGCAGTCGTCTCCTTCGAACACGAAGTCTGCACCGGCTGCCATATGAAATTAACAGCCTCCACCTCCGCCAAAGTGCGCGCCGCCCGGGAGATTGCCAATTGCGAGCAATGCGGCCGGATTCTCTACTGGCAGAATTGATTCCACAGAGCGCCGCGCGGAAGCCTCGCAGGCCAAGCCGGCTCTTGCGTTTGGCCAATATCAGATCCCGGTGCACCGCTTACCCATCTAATATGATCATTGGGAAGGCGCATATCTTCGCATAAGGCACTTTCGGCAAGGCAGCTACGCCAGGGGCGCACTGATAGAAATGATGAAGGATGAATTATGAAGTATGAAGAAAGAGGCGCCTTCGGGACTAACGCCACCAGCGAGCTCCGAATCTTCATCCCTCATCCTTCATCCTTCATCCTTCATCCTTCATCCGTCATCCTTCATCCGTCATCCTTCGGGCGCCTTTGGAGCTGAGCTTGTAAAGAATCGGAGATGCGCCCCGAGAGGCTGGGCATGGCGGAAATATTTCGCGGCCGCAGCGCACAATGCGCCCGGTAATTGGCCGCCATGGCCGCCAGCGAAAATTCCTGGGCGACCCACGCCTGCGCGGCCCGCCCAAAACTCGCCTGCGCCTGCGGATCATGCGCCAGCTCCACCAATGCCTGCGCCAAAGCCGCTGCATCGGCGCGGGGAATCAAGCGGCCGGTGATCCCGTCGACGATCTGTTCATGCGCGCCGCCCACATCCGTGGCGATCACAGGCAATCCCGCCGCCATCGCTTCAAGCGACGCATTCGGGCATCCTGCGGGCTCGGAAATCATCACAAACAAATCGATTTCCTCGAAAAAATCGGCCGTCCCGAAAAGTTCACCTCGCCAAACAATAGGCAGTGCGGCGCCTTGCGCTCGGAGCTGCTGCGCATACGCGTCGGCTCCCTGCTCAATCTTCCCCGCGATATGCAGCTCAAACGGCGGCAGCCCGGGGCTCGCGAGTAAAAACGCGGCGATCAATTCTTCAAGCCGTTTATCCGGCGAAATCCGTGCGGCCGTGCCGAACACCAGCGTTGGTCCCCTACCTCGCTCGCGCCGAAACTGCAGTTCAACCCCATTGCGAATCACCGCCACAGGCCGACCCAAATGCCGTTCCGCCACGGACCGTTCCCGCGCAAACTTAACCACCACCCCGGCCAGTCTGGCGCCGTATTGCAGCGGATCCCGATAAGGAAGTTCCGCGCGCGGCATGCGGAAATAATCGAGCAGGGAATGAAAACACATTTCCCCCGGACTCACCTCGAAAACAGGAATGCCCTCGAGCCCGTCCGCGAGCAGCATTTTGTAACTCGCAATCAGATTCCAAAACAGCACCGCCTCGGGAGGCTCGCCGGCCGCCTCAGCCAGGATCTCCGCCACGGCCTTGGGCACGTCGGACGAAACGAGCGGCGTCACCTCGATCCCCTGCGCACGCAACCCTGCACTGGTGCGGGTGGGCTGCGCCTCGCGCACCGTAAAGGCCCGCACAGCGACACCTTGCGCTTGGAGCGCTACCAACAAACGCCGCGCGCTGCTTTGGGCGCCGCCCATCGAAAAATTATTGGCAATGATCCACAACCCGCGCGGAGATTTTCCGGTGCGCTGGCGCGAAGCCAAAGCCATCCGGTAAAGCTGCTCGATCCGCTGGGCCATGCGCTCTTTTTCAAAAGCTTTTGGAAGCCGGCTGACACGCTCGATCTGCGGCGCCCTGCGTAGCGCCTCAGCAAAGGTTTCCGCCGCGGCATCGACCGGCAGACGCTGGTAGAATGCGGCTTGCGCGCCCAACTCCAAAGCGATCTCCGCTGCCGCCCCGACATCGGTGCTCACCACCGGCAACCCCGCCGCCAGCGCTTCAAGCTGCGCCAGGCTCAATCCCTCAAATCGGCTTACCGAAAGAAAAACATCTGCCGCTTGGAGTAACGTGCCGACCGCATCCGAGCAGCCCACCTGCACGACCGCTCCGCCCCACTCCGCCAAAGCGCATTGCAAGGCAGCCTGTGCCTCCTGTGCGTCAACCCCCTTGGCAGCACTGTCTCCGGCGATAATGCAGCGAACCCGACGCCCTGGCATCTCCAACTGGAGCTTCGCCAGAATCTCCGGAATCCGCTCGAGCCGCTTTTGCTTTCGCGGATTGGCCACCGCGATGACGACGAAATCCCCCGCCTCCCAGCCCTGGGCCAGACGCCAGTTCAGCCCCGCCGCGCGGCGCTCCGCCGTGGGCGCGTAACGGCCCGCAGCGATGCCATTCCACGCGGTCCGGCAAGGGCTCAGGCTGACCGCAGCAAACGCTTCTTCCACAGCGCGAGAACAAGCGATCGTCAAGTCCGGCTGCCGCTCCAACACGCTCCAGCCCGCCGGCCACGCCCACGGCATATTATGCAACGTCACCACCAATGGCAGCCCCAGCTCTTGCAACGCCTCGCTCTCCCCTCCCGAGATCAGATGCCCATGCACCAGATCCACCTCCCGCTCCCGGGCCAGCTCCGCGATGGCTTGCGCGCGCGCTTGCGGGCTGGATTTGATCGAGCTCAAATCAATGAACCCACGCGGCGCAGGATAGGATTTCCGAGTCGACCGCCCCAAGGCCGCCACCCAGACCCCGTGTCCGCGCCGACTCAAACCCTCCGCCAAATCCAGCGTCACCCGCTCCGCGCCACCGATCTGGAGCGTCGTCACCACCTGCAAAATCCGTAGCGCCGGATCATAGCCATGGGCCAGCTCGGGCAAGCGGAGTCGGCGAAATCGCGTATCCTGCAAAAGCCGCTGGATCGCCTCCGGCCAAGGCTCGACGCGAAGCAATCGGCTGAGTTCCTTCGCGGATTCGGGCTCCAGATAGAGCACCCGAGGAGTCCGCCAAGCGTCTACGCCAGAAGACTGCGCCCCGGCGGGATTATCGCGGGTCTTGCCCACACCCACCAATGGCAGCCCGGTCTGACTCGGCGGAATACTGCCCGCGCAACGCTCCAACCAGCTTCCCGCCTGGATCAACAGCAATGCCGCCTCCCTATTTTCCAGCGCGTTCGCCAGGCGTTCCCGCCCCAAAACAGAAGTCTCCACAGCAAGCCCCTGCACCCTCAGAGAGCGCTCAGAACGGCCCGCAAGAAAGAACTCCTCGGCATTCAAGGCAAAAACCAAGCCGCGCATTTCAGCTCAAACTCCCAAGTCAAAGTACCTGCGCCATGCGGATTGAAGGTCACAGGTGCCCTCCAGTAATCGCAAAACAAACGCCGTAGATAAGCTAGCTATATGCATTCGGCTCCGCCGCATCGCTCTCAGCCCAGCCGCAGTCATCGCAGGCTTCAATCTCGCGCTCCGTTCCGGGCGCGAGCGATTCCTCCAACACCCCTTCACCGAGCCCCTCACCGAGCCCTTTACCGAGCCCTTCGTTTACGTCTTGCTGAGCGAGATTTTGCGCAGCGTCTGTTTCCAGAAAACCGTCATCCAATCGGGCATCGTGAAAATGGGTGCCGAAAAAAGACGGGAGCGGACCATCGCGCCAAACAGAATCGTTGGGTTCCGGATACGTCTGGAAATTATGCCCTTCGTAAAAGGTGTCGAAATCCCCCTGGGAACTCGCTCTCGGAATGCCGGTCAAGGAATCGCCGCTCGGGTCCAAAATGCAGATCCGCAAAGGTTCCGCGCCGGTGTAGATGAACATGCTTCGGCGAAAGGGATGAAAGAGCGTGGGCCGATCGCGTTCAAATTCCACGTCCTTGCAGACCCACCCCGCAGCGAGTTCGTATCGCACATTAAAAATCGCCCCATCGGCAATTTCGTTCCCCGGATCGAGGATATGGAATCCGTCACTTTCGATTTCGAAGCTGATGTTTTTGAGATTCATTGGAGGTCGCGTCTTTCCTCGAGGCAGCGTGACGCTGGTGACAACCATTCTCGATGGAAAAATCAAGGACGCAGAGTTTGCCAGCCTCTACTTCCGCCGCTGGGGGATCGAACTCCATTTCCGAGAGATCAA
>JAYTYG010000408.1:0-1765 GCA_043742585.1 Spartobacteria bacterium | reverse complement strand
CTCTACTTTCTCGGTGGTTTCACCGAGCAGTTCGGGCTCGAGCATTCCGCGCAGCGCATAAAACTGTTTGGCGACTTTGCGGGCGCTTTCGGGCGGTTTACCGGCCTGTAGCAGGACCGAATACGGCTCGTTCACTTCTGTGCAGGTGCCGGATTCCCCGGCCGCCCCGCTGCGGGCGCCCGTGTAGGAATAGACGATGCCGCTCAGGGGCTCGATCTGGTCGGCGCGATAGCGTTTTTTCGTGAGCAGACAATCGACCATGGGGTCGGCGAAGGTGTCGACGTGTCCGGAGGCTTTCCAGACCTGAGGATGCATGATGATGCTGGCTTCCAAGCCGACCACGTCCTCGCGGAACCGGGTCATGGATTGCCACCAGAGTTCTTTGACGTTGCGTTTGAGCTCCGCGCCGAGTGGGCCGTAGTCCCAGAATCCGTTGAGACCTCCGTAGATCTCGCTCGATTGAAAGATGAAGCCGCGCCTTTTGCAAAGGCTGACGATCTTTTCCATGCGGGCTGTGCTGCTAGGGACCTGGCTCATAGGGGGCGGAAAGTGCTGTTCTCAATGCCAACTCTCAAGCCCAAATTGAGTGGTCGCGTCGGGTTCGCGATTATGTATGGTTTCCGCCCACATGGCCCGATTCGAAAATTACCGCTCCAATGCCGTCGAGGCGCCGGTGCTGCGGAAGTGGATGGTAAGAGCGCTGGTGCTTTCGCTGCTGATCCACGGGGGGCTTTACGTCTTTTTTCGATCCCAGCAGATAGATAACTATACTTTCACAACGCCTGTGGAGCCGGCCCCGCTGCGTTTTGTGGTGAATCAGGCCAGGATCGATCCGAAGTTGCTCGAAAAGCCGACGAAGGAACCGCTCAAAGCGCCGGTGCTGCCTGCGGATCAAAAGATTGTTGTGCCTGTGGATAAGCCGCATCCGAGGGAGATTGAGTTTAAGCCGCAGACGACGGACATCACGTCGCCGCTGTTGGCGGATAAACCCAAGGCGGCGCCCTTGAATTGGGATTCGCTGGTGAAGAACGACGTGGATAGCGCCGGGCGCGCCGACAAGGATTTGGGCGGAATCGCCTCGGCGCTTTTAAACACGAGCGTGAAGGCGCCGAACCAGCCCTCGGTGACTCTGCCGCCAGGTTCCAAGGATGGAGCGGGATTCGGCGGCAATGAGGGGATTCCCGGCAGGCAATCTCTCGATGACGCCTTGGCCAAGGCGGGCACTCCGCTGGGCACGAATCAGCCGGTCGCCATGTCCGGAGGCGCGCTTTTTGAGCATAATAAGACGGATCTCCGGTCCGAGGCGCTGAATGATCTTAAAAAGATTGGGCAATTGGTTTCGCTCTATCCCGGGGCGACATTTTTGATCAGCGGCCACACCGATTGGACCGGTTCGGCTGAATACAATCAGCGCCTGAGCGAGCAGCGTGCGGAGGCGGTGAAGGCCTGGTTGGTAAGCGCGATGGGCATTGCCGAGGATCGGATTCAAACGGTGGGCAAGGGGAGCAGTGAAGCGATCGTGGCGGCTGATCGCAGCGTGGACGAGCAGCAGCCCAATCGGCGAGTGGAGATCGTGATTAAAACCCACAGTAAATAAGCTGAATGGAAATTCGTGAGGAATTGACGCGATTTGTGGCGGTTCTCGTGGAGGACACGCAACTCCGGGCGTGGTTTGAGAGTTTTGCCGACGTGTCGCCTGGCCAAAGGCAGGCTGAGTTTACCTCGATGGGTGGCGCACCAGGGCCTTGAGCATCGAGAACTCGCC
>JAYTYG010000407.1:0-7588 GCA_043742585.1 Spartobacteria bacterium | reverse complement strand
GATGGGGTCTTGACCGAGATAGAATTTTATCATGGCCGGGACGAAGTAATACATCACCTTATCGTCGGCGACGCCTGTGCCTACAGCGTTTGCAAGGTTCACGTTACCTTTGCGGTAGGCGTCGATGATGCCTGGCACCCCGAGTAGTGAGTCTTTTCGGAACACGGTCGGATCCAGGAAGTCATCGTCGATCCGGCGATAAACCACGTCGACCCGTTTGAGGCCTTTGGTGGTTTTCATGTAGACGATGGAGTCCCGGACAAGGAGATCCTGGCCGACCACGATTTCGATCCCCATGGAGCGCGCCAGGAAGGTGTGCTCGAAGTAGGCGGAGTTGAAGATGCCGGGGGTGAGCAGGACGACGGTGGGATCGGCGGGATTGGGGCAGTTTTTCGGTGCGACATGGCGCAGGAGGTTGAGGAGTTCCTGTCCGTATTGGTCGACGGGCCGCACTTTGTGTCTGGAGAAAAGGGTGGGGAAAACGCGCTTCATGACTTCGCGATTGGCGAGCACGTAGCTGACGCCGGATGGGCAGCGGCCGTTGTCTTCGAGGACGAGATAGTTGCCATCGCGATCGCGAATCAGGTCGCTGCCGCAGATGTGGATATAGATGTCTTTGGGGACGTCAAAGCCCATGAATTCAGGGCGAAAGTGTTTGGCGCTCTCCACGACTTCTCTGGGGATGATGCCTTCCTTGATGATGCGTTGGTCGTGATAGATGTCGTGCAGGAATAGGTTCAGCGCGGTGATGCGTTGAATCAGGCCGCGTTCGACATGGTCCCATTCCGCGCGCGGGATGATCCGGGGGATGGGGTCAAAGGGAAAGATGCGTTCGGTGCCTTGATCGTCGCTGTAGACGGTGAAGGTGATGCCTTGGTTGAGAAAAGAGCGCGAGGCGAGTTGCTGCTTTTTCTGCATCTCGGTCTCGCTGAGGCTCTGCAGTCGTTCGAGGAGTTTGCGGTAATGGGGCCGCGCCTGGCCTGGGGTGGCGAACATTTCATCGTGGAAATTGCCGATGTCGTAACTGCCGAAAGAATCGCCCATGAGTTCGTGTGAGTCTTTAGAAAGGTGGAGAAGAGGGAGCCGTGCGGTGGATGTGGCAAATCAATCAGGGCCAGTCGATTGCTGGACGTGCGCATGGTTGAAACGTCAGTCTTACTAGTGTCTGGCTGCCGGAATTAACGCAGCAAAAAAAATAACGCGGCTAGAATTCAACCCGGAGATTTGAAAGGATGAAATGGATGGGCCGATGTGCCTGTCTCCGGCCGGCATCTTGTCCTTGCCTGTCCCCTTTCTGTCCTTTTCCCATCTCTGCTCTGCGCTCCGCGTTGCAATCTTTACGGGCGGGCGCGGACGGCTTTGCCTTCGGTGAGGGCGTCGGGCGGATGCATGATCACGGTTTGGTCTTCGCTCAGCCCGGAAAGCACTTCGGCGCTGAGCCCGTTGTTGTGCGCGATCTGGACTTTCGCGAGCCGCGCGTGGCCGGCCTCCAAAACAAACGTCATCCAGTCGCCGCCCCGTCTGAAGAGTGCGCCGGTGGGGACTTGGCGCACGCCGGGGGCGCTCCAGACCAGGATCCGGGCTTCGACGCGGAACCGGTCCCCGAGGGGTGAATCGGTGGGAGGCTGGAAGTCGACGCGGACTTTGACTCGCTGCTCTTCGACGCCCAAGGCGGAGACTTTGGTGTAGGCGCCGGGTTCGATGCCGCTGACGGTGCCCAGCAGCGGTTTGTCGCCGCCCCATTGCTCGATGGAGACTTGGGCGCCGGGGCGGACGCCGACGGCATCGCAGGATAACAATTCGATTTCGGCCTCCAGATCGGTCGGGTCGCCCACTTCCATGAGGGGCGTGCCAGCGGCGATAGTGCGCGCATTCTCCTCATGCACGTTGAGGACGTAGCCGGAGACGGGCGCGAGAATTTGCAGAGGCTCGGTGTTGGCGCCGGCCGGGCTTTGGGTTTGTTGGAGGGTGGACTTGGCTTGATCCCACTCGAACTTTGCCACCTGCCGCGCGAAGTCGGCGGCCCGCAACTCGCGTCCGAGCAATTTGACCTGGCTCTCGGCGGCGTCCCATTCCTTGGTGGAGATGGCGCCTTTGTTCTTGAGAATGAGGTCGCGGGCCTTGTCTTTCTCGGCGAAGTCCAGTGCGGCCTGGGCGCGTTCCACGGCGGCGTCGGTCCGCATCCAGGCGGCTTCCGAAGCTTTTACGCGGGCCTGGGTTTCAGCCAGGAGCCGGGGATTGAGGAAGCCAGCCCATTCGGACTGGATGACGGCCAGGACGGTTTTTCCGGCCGCAATGCGGTCGCCGGCCCGAAGGGTGATGCGTTTGAGATAGCCCGAGATCGGTGGCGAAATCGTGTATCGATGCCGGATCCGGGTTTTGCCTTCTTCCAGCACTGTGACGCTCATCGGCCCGGTGCGGACGGGGGCGGTTTCCACTTCGATGGGTTTGGGGATGAGGCCGGAAACGATAGCCGCGAGCAGCCCGCCGCCGATGACGTATGGAATGAGTTTCCGCCACGCGCCCTTTTTACGGGAACGACGAGGCGCTCTGGGGGGCGTTCCGGGGGGCGTTCCGGCGGGAGCTTCTGCGGGCAGGGGAGTGGGGGACGGTGTGCTCAAGGTGGGACAGGGTAATACTGGTGGATAATCTGCGGACTTATTCCGTGGCTTTCAATACGCCGAGCAGATCGAGATGGCGGATGCGGCGGCCGACTACTGCGCAGGAGATGGCGGCGGAGCTGAGCACGATGAGCACCGCCGTGGCGTAGGTGCGCGAGCTGAGCATCAACGGCAGGCGGACGGTTTCGGTGCTGGCGGTGTGGATGATGGCAGTGGCTAAAAAGCTGCCGATCACCAAGCCAAATGGCAACGCCACCACGGTGAGCAGGGCGATCTCGCCAATCATCAGCCCTGTCACTTCCCTATTCGTAAACCCCACCACGCGTAATGTGGCCAGGTCCCGGCTGCGCTCGGAGAGGGCGATGCGGGCACTGTTATAAACAACGCCAAACGCCACCACGACCGAGAACGCGAAGTAAAGGCCCTGGATGAGGCCGATCATCTCCGCGGTGCTCTTCCTGAAGCTGTTGCGCACTGCGTTCTTAATCGTTAGCGAGCCGATGCGCGGGGATTTTTTAACCGCCTCTAAAAACTCGGCCCAGCTCCCGGTGTCGATCGCCAGATGCGCGCCGCTGATCGACGGGCCTTCGCCCAGGAGCCGGTGTAGGGCGTCGATTTCCATGTAAGCGGCCACGCCTGCGTAGTCGGTGATCAAACCTTGAATCAGCGCTTCGCATTCGGGGCGTCTGCCTTCCTGCACTTCCAGTCGCAGGCGGTCGCCGGGTTTTGCGCCGAGGATTTCGGCGAGCTTGGCCGAGATGAGCAGGCCGTCGGGCGGGAGCGCCAGGGGGCGGCCGTTTTTGTCCAGAACCCTGTTGAGAAGGGCTTCGCGGGGCAAGCCCGTGACGCCCAGCCTGCGGGATTGATGCCCAAAACGCAGGCGCGCCGGGACGCTGCGAAAGGGTTCTGCGGTGAGCACGCCGGGGAGATGGCGCATGTCGTTGAGGGCTGAGGCTGAGCTTGGCTCGATCAGGGCGAGGCTGACGTCCTGGTGCTGGGTGTGTTCCCAGTGGAAGTCGAGGATGTGACCGATGCCGTCGCGTATGGCGCCAGGGACCACCGGGATCCCGGTGGCCAAGGCCAGGCCCAGCGCGGTAAAGATCGCCTGCCAGGGTTTGCGTTCGATATTGCGCAGGATCATCCGGAATGCAGGGCTGGCCAGGCGCGACAGCCCGAGGCGTTCCAAAATCGAGGCTTTGAATTCGGCGGGCGGCTCGGGGCGCATGGCTTCGGCGGGCGGGAGTCGCATCGCTTGTAACACCGCTCCGATGACGCCCAAAAACGCCGCCCCGGCACTGATCCCAAACGCCATGCCGATGGCCGGAACGTCCGGATGAAAGGTCAGGGACGGGAATTGGAAGAAGCGGCGGTAGACCACCACCACGTTGCTGCCGAGCCAGGTGCCGGCGATGGAGCCGACCACGAGGCCCACCAGCACTATAAAGAGCGCAAACTGTAGGTAATGCAGGCCGACCTGGCGCGGCGTGTAGCCGAAGGCTTTGAGCTGGGCGATTTGTTCGCGTTGCAGCCGGATGAGCCGGGTGAGCATCGCGCTGGTCATAAAGGCGGCGATGCTGAGGAAGACGGCGGGAAAAGCGACGGAGAGTGCGCGCATGATCCGGAGTTCATCATTGAGGCGGACGGCCGAGGGATGATCTTTGCGGCCATAAGCCACCAATCCCCCGTAGGGCGCCAGGAGGCGG
Source organism: Spartobacteria bacterium (assembly GCA_043742585.1). Lineage (GTDB taxonomy): Bacteria > Verrucomicrobiota > Verrucomicrobiia > Chthoniobacterales > Chthoniobacteraceae > CAIURC01. Next base: position 3,264 of record JAYTYG010000407.1, on the reverse strand, counting down.
TCGAGGTCGGCGATGACGGGGAGGATCGATTCCCCGGGGGCGACGTCGAGCAGGACGTTGTTGAACGCGCCGTTGAGTTGAAAGGCCGTTGCCAGCGCCCGCTCGTTCATCCAGAACACCCCGAACCGACGGTTGTCCGGCAGCGTCTCCCCAGGCCGCGCTTCAAATACGTATTCCGGGGAAAGCACGATGCCCACGATCTTCAACGTCTCCCGGGCCCCATGCACGGTCGCGGCGATTTCGTTCCCGGGCTCAAAGCCGTGCGCTTTGGCAAAGGCTTCGCCGAGCGCCACTTCGTTGCGGCTGCCTATTTCGGGCAATCGGCCCCGACGCACGAAAAGCAGGTTGAGCTGCTGGGGCCGGTCTTCCGGGATGGAAAGGATGATGCCGTTGGCGGGTTCGAGCAGGCCCGGGAGGTCGAGGGTGATTTTGCCCGTGACTCGGGTTTCCACTGCGGCGACGCCGGGGATTTTGGCAAGGCGCTCGCGCAAAGAATTCGGGGCGCGTTTGACGTCGCAAAAGACATCGGCAAAGCGGTAGCGCTCGTAATAGGCATCGCGGGTGGATTCGAGCGAAAGGATGAGGCTGCGGGACATGATCATCATGGCCAGGCCGCAAGCCATGATGAGGCCGACGGCGAGCATCTGGCCTTTCATGCGGCTGATGTCGCGCAGCAGCTTGAGATGGAGCGCGGAGAGTTTCATGGGCGGGGGGCGGGCGGGGAATTATGAAGGATGAAGTATGAAGTATGAAGGCAGAGCAGCCTCGGGATAAACGGCAGCCGCAGGTTCCGAATTCTCATCATTCATCACTCGTCACCTATCACTCACCACTCGCCCTTCATCCTTCCCTGCCGTCATCACCATGCCAACGAGGTGGCGGTCCGTTTAGTGGTGTTTATCTGGATGTCGACGATCTTTCCGTCCGATAAATGTATGACACGATCCGCCATGTCGGCGATGATTGCGTTATGTGTGATAATTACTGTCAACGTGCCCTGGGTGCGGTTGACGTGCTCGATCGCGCTCAACACCGTGATCCCGGTCTTTACGTCCAGCGCCCCGGTGGGTTCATCGCAGAGCAGGACCTCCGGACGTTTTGCAATGGCGCGAGCGATGGCGACGCGTTGTTGCTGGCCCCCGGACATTTGCGAGGGGAAATGGTCCATGCGATCCGAGAGATCCACCAGCCCGAGCGCCTCTTCGGGCGTCATGGGGTCGCGCGCGATTTCGGTGATCAATGCGACGTTTTCGCGGCCGGTCAGGCTCGGGATTAAGTTGTAGAATTGGAAAACAAACCCCACGGCGTCCCGGCGAAAGGTGGTGAGTTCTTCTTCATCGGCGCCGGCTAGATCTTGTCCGCGGTAGGTGAGGGAGCCGGAGGAGGGGACATCGAGGCCGCCCAGGTTGTTGAGCAAGGTGGATTTGCCGCTGCCGGAGGCGCCCAGCAGGACGATGAGTTCGCCGGCGTAGAGATCCAGGTCGATGCCGTCCAGGGCCCGGACTTCGACGGCGCCAGTGGTGTAAACCTTGGTGAGCTGTCGCGCTGAAAAAATGGGGCTGTGGGCCAAGGCCGTGTTTGTCGGGTCGATGCGAAAGATTGGGGCCGGAACGCGCGGAGGGGAAGGGGCGAGTTGATGGGGAATTATGAAGGATGAAGGATGAAGGATGAAGGATGAAGGATGAAGGATGAGGATTCGGAGAACGCAGGGGCGTTATACTCCGCGCGGTGACCGATGGCACAAATTGCGGGACATAGATTTGCCGTTTTCACCAAGCCTCCCCGCCGACGCGCTCACGCAACCCTAGAGGTTGTCAGCGGTTGGAGGTTGCCCGGCGCTTTACGCCGGAGGCGTTGAAAGAAATTAGCCGGTGGTGGAGGCTTTGCGCCCCCACCGGATCAGCGCAGAAATACGGGTGGCACGCCGGAGGTGTGCAGGAAGCCGGCATTCAGTCCAGGAGTCGGCCATCATATTACACACTTTCCCGCACCCCTGCCGGGGTGCACGGCCAATTTTACGCGCTCGTACCGGTGGGGGCGCAAAGCCTCCACCACCGTATACTATCTTGGTACGCCTCCTGCGTAACTGGAGTTTCGCCAACTCCATGATCCAGGGAAATGTGCCAATTCCTACCGCGCGGAATATCTCTTATTACCCCTTCGTCGGAATTTGCGTTTGCGGCAGGAGGCTGCTGCTAATCGCCAGCACCTGCATCAATACCAAGATGCTCAGGCAGAAAACCTGGCGCTCCAGCCCCAGAAACCACAGCGCCGAGCTCAGCCATAGTAAAGTGGGCGGGAAATAGACCACGTAGAGGAATAGGCCCGACACCGGGACGAAAACGGCGAAGAGGCCGCGCCTCAATCGGACTGGGCCAAGGGTCGACCACGGTAACATCAATAAAGCGCCGAGAAAAAACGGGGGCAGGAAAGTCGCCGCCAAGAGGTTGTAGATTGAGGTGGCATCGGGCATCGAGGAGGCGCGCAGGCGAGTCACGGTTTGAAAACCTGATAGCGCGGTTGTCGCACAAAGCCAAAGGCCGAAAATCACTCCTACAAAACGAAACGCTCTCAGCAGGGACTCGCTGACGCTGGGGTTGGGGGGCGGGGTAGGGTAAGGAGTCACAGGGCGGTGGGTGTATGAAGGCGGTAGGACGCCGTGTAGATAGGGAAAATGCGAGTCATCCTGAGCGTAGCCCGCGAGTTCTTGGCGTGCGCGCAGCGGAGAGGCGCCGTGGGCGTTCATGTGGGCTGCGGTAACCGGGCCGACCAAGGACTAAGACGCTCGGTGGGGTCGTCCTCAGTTGCAGACGGGGTCTTTCGACTCCGGCCTCGCGGGGCTCGCCCTCCGCTCAAGATGACCGATGGGGGGAACTGTGCGCCTGCTGCGAAAGGCGACCGATGTGGGAAGGGCGTGCCCTCTTCGTAAGATGATCGCTGTCTTAGCAGCATTCATTTTGGCGTTCTAAATGAGCGCAGTGTTAGAACAACGTCATTTGCGGGCGAGTCGGGGCGGACTTCGGGGCGGCTTTCTTGCGGCCTTGGGGCTTGCCTGTTACCGGCAGGGGCGGGGCTTCGGAGATGGTCGGCTTGCCTTCGGCGTTGAGTTCGGATTGTTCCAAGTTGGAGAGAATCTCTTTGGCCCGTGAGATAATCTGCCCAGGTAATCCCGCCAGGCGCGCCACTTGGATGCCGTAGCTTTTGTCGGCACCGCCCTTGACGATCTTGCGCAGGAAAATGATCTGATCGTTCCATTCGCGCACC
>JAYTYG010000406.1:0-4431 GCA_043742585.1 Spartobacteria bacterium | reverse complement strand
TTCTACTTTGTTGCGTTTGTAAATATTCGGTGATCGCATCTCAATTCTTGAGGATTTAACGCGGAGCAAGCCGCAGAGATTCAGAAGGGCCGGATAGTGCGCGGGCCGGTCGAAGGGGAAGTTATGAGTATGAATGATGAGAATTCGCAGGCTCACCCTGTCATTTCCTCTTGCTGTTACCCCACTTAACAAAGTGGAATTATCCTTGGGGTGGCGGCGCCTTCATCGTAGTGCATTTGGAAAAGGCCGAGCGCCGCGACGGCTCTCCGTCTGGTATTCGCTTCCGCATCGAGCTCGGCGCGCGTGGAGGGTTGGCTGTCAGTTGAGGGGAGACAGTTACATCGCTTCTTCGGGAGCTTCTGGTTTGAGGTCAGTTGCAGTGGACGGCGCTAAGCTGGGGTTCGTGCAAGCGCCCTTGAAGTTGTTTGAGTTGTGCGTGGAGGAGCGCTTCGAGTTCCGTGCGGGTATAGACCGGGGTGGAACTTTCAGGGGCGTAATCGAGCGTTAATTCGATCTCTGTGAATTGGCTTCGGATCGAAAACATTTCAAGTAACCCTGTAAACTTGATGTCGCTGTTTATCGACCGGAATAAAATCTGGGACGGGCTCCGCGTGGGTAGGAGTTCTACCTCGCAGTCCGCCTCGAATCCCGTGTCGGAATGGAGTTCAAGATGCGTGCGCTCCGGCGCTGCTTCCTGCCAGGCCGCGCCTTCTTGGGCGCCTGAGCCGCCCCCTAATTGGTGAAGGCGCCGACGGGTTTCTTCAAGGCTGTGCGGCAGGTGAAAAATCTTTTGGATCAACATGCCGGACCCTTTAGCACTGCATATGCCAGGGTCAGGTTACAGAGGTGGCCGGGGCGGCGGCGCTCGCGGCGGTGTCAGCCGGATGACAGATGTGTTGCGTTTCCGGACAGGCGCTAAAGTGAGGGTCTGTTAAACGCTCGCTTACGGCTGGCGCTGGGGGCGCTGGGGGCGCTGGGGGGCGCTATTTACCGACGCAATGCAGTGCTTCGGTGGTGCGGATATAGAGGTGGCCATCGGACACCACAATCGAGGACCGGGTGCCTTCGGGGCCGCCCATGGGGATGGTGGCGAGCACTTCAAATTCGTCCCCTGTGGCGCACACAAACACCGTGCCTTTTTCGTTGATCACGTAAAGTTTGCCGTCGGCGGCCGTGGGCGAACTGCGGATCACGGTGCGGTCGACGAAGTTGCCCTGCCATTTTTTTGCGCCGGTCTTGGGGTCCAGGCAGGTCAAGGTCTGGGAGTCGCCATCGAGCACGAAAAGTTTGCCGTTATAGAACGTCGGGGTGCAGACGTCGGGCGTTTTCTTTTCGTCAAAACTCCAGGCCGCGCCTGTTTCGGTGACGTCGCCTTTGAGGTCGGTGCGAAAGGCGATGAGCTGCTCTTTTTTAGGGCCGCATATAATGGCCAGGTCTGCGGCGCTCACGGGACTGGGCACGATGCGCATGGACTCGCCATGTCTGCGGTTGACGCCGTAGCCGCGCCAGAGTTCGGTGCCGGTGGCCGGGTCGTGAGCGGTTAAACAATCGGCGCCGGCCAGGAGGATCTGGGCTTTGCCATCGGCGCCGATGTGCGGTACGGGGGAGGCATAGCTTTCCTGCGACTCTTGTTTAGCGTCGCTGGGGCGAATGTTTTTCCATAATTCCTTGCCCGTGCCGGGGTCGAGCGCGAGCAAGTAGCTTTCGCGATCCCCGGCGTTCCCAGCCAGGCCGGGATAATCCGCCGGAGCCGGGTTGCGCTGGAGGACTTGGATGTAGAGTTTGCCGTCAAAGAGCAGGGGGCTCGAGCCGTAGGTCCACATGAGGGCAAAGCGGCCATAATTGGCGCCGAGATTGCGCTGCCAGAGGATGTTGCCCTGGAAGTCGAGCGCGGCCAGGTCGCCCGTGCCGAACAGGGCGTAAACGGCTTTCCCATCGGTGAGCGGAGAGGGCGAGGCCATGTTGGCGCGGCCTTTATCGATGTTGCCCGTGGCGATTTGTTTTTGCCAGCGCAGCTTGCCGTCTTTGCGGTTGAGGCAGAGGAGTTGCAGGTTTTTGGCAGGGTCCGCGCTGGAAACGAAAATCGAGTCGCCCCAGATCGCGGGGGTGGCACCGCTCATCCCGGGCAGAGGCGTCGACCATTTCACGCCTTCGGTGGCGCTCCATTGCTCGGGGAGCGCGGTTTCCGGGGAGGACCCGTTAAAGGCCGGGCCGCGCCATTGCGGCCAGTTTTCGGCGGAGGCGGTGGAGGCAAGGGCAAGGGTGACGGCGGCGGCGATTGGGAGGGGGATTTTCATGGAAACGAGCGGGAATGGGAGTGCGCGGGTCAGCCTTGGGAGGCGTTGGTTATTTGGGGAAAAGGTCGAGGCACACCAATTCGCCCTCGTTATTTTTCACGAAGAGTTTGCCGTCCGATACGGTGGGCTGCCCCCAGCACCGGCCCCCGAGCACTTGGGTGCGGATGCTGGCTTTAAATGCATCGGGCGAGGCTTGCCCGATCAAGAGTTCGCCGCGCTCGGAAAGGATGACGAGCTGGCCATCCACGGCAATGAGCGAGCCGCCGAGGTTTTTTTCGCTCCAGAGATTTTTGCCGGTGGCGGCATCGAGGCAAACCAGGGGCGCGCCGGGTTCGGCCTGGCCGTCGAGGCCGTAGATGTGGCCCTTCCAATAGACTGGGGTATTGATGTGGGCGCGCAAATTTTTATTGCGCCAGAGCTCGGTGGCTTTGCCGGGGGTGATGGCGAGCAGCGCGCAGCCGGTGTTGTAACCGCTGGTGATGAATACTTTATCCTCAATGACGATGGGGGTGGCGGCATTGATGTCGTAGTTGGTTTTCCATGGGGCGCGCCAGAGTTCATGGCCGTCTTTGAGGTCGAGCCCGACGAGGGCATTGGCCTTGAGGACCAGCACGGTGCGTTGGCCGGCGACGGTGGCGACCACGGCGGACCCGTATCCGGCCGCGTCGTCGCCGCTTTTCCAGACGATGTCGCCGGTGGCCTTGTCCAGGGCCACGGTGGAGCCGCCCTTGGCGCCGACATCGAGCAGTAAAAGGTGGCCTTCGACGGTGGGCGACCCGGCGTAGCCCCATTGCGGGCGGGTGCCGCCGAAGTCCTTTTGATAATGTTTATACCAAATCGGTTTGCCGGTGTCGGCATCGAGACAGAAGAGGTCGCCCTGATGGCTGACGGTGTAGACGCGTTTGGCGTCGAGGGTGGGAGTGGTGGCCGGGCCGCCTTCGAACATGCGTTTGTCGACGCCCAACGCATATTCATGGCGCCAGATCTCTTTGCCGCTATTGGCGTCCAGGCAATAGACGATGTCTTTTTCGTGGACGTTGCCCATCGAAAATACGCGTCCATTGGCGACGCTGCTCGCCGAGCTGCCGGTGCCCAGGGACGCTTTCCAGATCGGCGCGGGCCCCTGTTTGTTCAAGGCGCCGGGAAGCTTCTCATCGGAGCCCCCGTTCATGTGGGGGCCCCGGTAATGGAGCCAGTCTGCGCGGGCGTCAATGGGGAACCAGCCGCAGAGGGCAAGGGCGCCGGCGAGCGCCACCTTAGTCAATGCGTGCGGGCGAGCGGGAGCGGAATGAGTGATCACGGCGCAAAGCCGTAGTAGAAGGGGGCGATTGGGTCAATCCGGCGCCCTCGTGTGGAAGTGACGCCCCGTCGCTCTTTGGGTTCTGCTGCCGCTGTTTGGGCGGTCTCGGGAGGGGCGGCGGTGCGACGGTTATGACGCTTTGATGAGCCTTAATGAAAGGGGATACCGAAAGGCGATGCCGTCGTTGCTTTTAATCGCGGCGATAATCATGCAGGTAATCTGGAACACGCCCAGAGCGATCAGGATCGGGATGCCGATAATAGCCAGGATCAGCGTCATACAGAGGATGACTGCGCCGATGGCGTAGATGGTGAGGGAGATCTGAAAGTTGAGGGCTTCCCGGGCTTGATCTTCGACGAAGGGGTTGCCCTCGCGTTTGGCGAGCCAGACGATGAGCGGTCCGAGCAGATGCCCGATGCCGGTGAAATACATGGCGAAGGCGCTGAGATGGGCGATGCTTGCCCACATGCGTTGTTCCTTGTTGACGGCGGGGTCGCTGGGAATATCCATGCGCTACCTCTAGTATAGGGCGCAGGAATTAATCGACAGAAATGCGAGTCCTTCTATCCCTGCGTGCTTGGTAAGGACAGGGTTGCTCCCGGCTCGGTCTGACTTCAAATTGCCGACGTTCAGCTTCTATTTTTTTATGGCCACTTACGTCTACGAAACCACCGATCCGTCCAAACCCGTGCGTCGCTTTGAGCTCCAGCAAAGCATGAAGGATGAGCCGCTCCGCGTGGATCCGGAGACCGGGGAGCCTGTGCGCCGGGTGATCTCAGGCGGCTACGGATATGCGTCTAAATCCAGCGGCGCGGTGTCAGCGCCCAACGGTTC
>JAYTYG010000405.1:0-2321 GCA_043742585.1 Spartobacteria bacterium | reverse complement strand
TTCACCACCGGCGTGCGCGCCATCGACGTATTTACCCCCATGGGCCGCGGCCAGCGCATGGGCGTCTTCGCCGGCAGCGGCGTCGGAAAATCCACGCTCCTCGGCATGATGGCCCGGGGGTCCCAGAGCGAAGTCAACGTCATCGCGCTCATCGGCGAACGCGGCCGGGAATTGCGGGAATTTATTGAAAAAGATCTCGGCCCGGAAGGCATGGCGCGCACCGTTATCGTTTGCTCCACATCCGATCAGCCCGCCCTCGTCCGCCTCCGCGCCGCCATGCTCGCCACCGCTGTCGCCGAACATTTCCGGGACGAAGGCCGCAACGTCCTTTTCATGATGGACTCCGTCACCCGCTTTGCCATGGCCCAGCGCGAGATCGGCCTGGCCGTCGGCGAAGCCCCCAGCAGCCGCGGCTACACGCCCTCGGTTTTCTCCCTGCTCCCGCAACTCATGGAACGCACGGGCGCCTCCGAGACCGGGTCCATCACAGCGTTTTACACCGTCCTGGTCGAAGGCGACGACATGAACGAACCCATCGCCGACGCCGTGCGCGGCATCCTGGACGGGCACATCGTACTCACGCGGGCCCTGGCCACGGCGAATCATTTCCCGGCCATCGACGTGCTCGAAAGCGTCAGCCGTTTGGTGCGCGACATCAGCTCCGAGGACGATCTGCTGGCCGCCGCCAACGCTCGCGATCTGCTGGCGCTCTATCGTAAAAACGAAGACCTCATCAACATCGGCGCCTACGTCAAAGGCAGCACGCCGCGGCTCGACCAGGCGATCCAGAAACGCGAAGCCATCGTGCGGTTCCTGCGCCAAAACGTGGAGGAAATCGTGCCGCGCGCCACCAGCCTCGAACAATTTCGCGCCCTGCTGCAATGAGCACATTTCAATTCACGCTGGAATCCATCCTGACCTTGCGCGGCCGTGAAGAAGAAGCCGCGCAGGAACAACACATCCGGGCGGTGCAATTCAAATCGCGCGCGGAGACCGCGATGAGGGACGCGCGCGCGGAGTTGGAAGCCTATCACCACTCCCTATCGACGGCACGCGAAGGCGTGTCGTTCCGGCACGATCAACTCCTCTTTCTCAACGCCCTCCAATATCAACAAGCCGCCTGCCAGCATCTCGCCGGCAAACTCCTGGCCGCCGAGCGCGAACTGGAATCCCGCCGGGCCGACCTTCTCGCCGCCCACCATAAACACGAGGTCCTGCTGCGCCTGAAAAAAACCCAGCAGGAAGCCCATCAACTCGCCACCCAGCGCGCCGAGGAATCCGCCCTCGCTGATCTCATCAACGCCCGCCACGCCCTGCGCCTCAACTCCGTATGAAGCTGCTCACCTCGCCCATGGGCATCGCCTTAATTGGCGCCTTGATCCACGCCGCCATCATGACCGTCCTGCTCATGAACGCACTCAATGCTGTCCCCAAGGCCCAAGTCGAGTTCCCCGAAAAAACCCAGCTTCCCGAGCGGATGTGGAATTTCAAAACCCAGGCCATTGACGAGCTCGTCTCCGAATTAAAAGCCGCGCGCGCCAAATCCGAAAAGGAAGACAAAAGCGTGATCGCCCTCAAAGCGCAGATCGACGCGGAAAAAATCGAAACCGAGCACGTCCGCACCGAGATCCTGGCCCTCCGCGCCGAGATCGAAAAGCGCGTCCTGGAAATCCAGGACTCGGAGATGAAAAATCTCAAGACCCTCTCCGCCACTTATTCCAAAGCCAAAGTGACCGAAGCCGTGGCCATTTTCCGCGAGATGGACGAAAACATGGCCGTCAAGATTCTCTCCATGATGAAGCCCGAAAACGTGGCCCCGATTCTCGGCGAAATGACCAAAGCCCCGGCCCGCCCCGGCGAGGAATCCATGGCCCGCCGAGCCGCCCGCATTTCAGACAAGCTGCGCCTGATCAAGCCCATCGAGAAAAAAGCAGCTTAGGCGCAAAGATCGCAGAGATCACAGAGAGCAGAAAACCAGAGATTCTCTGCGGTTTCTGCTGCTTTCATTTCCGGGCTGATACCACAAATACCGCATAGATTCCGCGCGGTGACCGATGGCACAAATTGCAGGACATGGATTTGCCGTTTTCACCAAGCCTCCCCTCCGACGCGCTCACTCAAACCTAGAGGTTATCAGCGTTTGGAGGTTGCCCTGCGCTTTACGCCGGAGGCGTTGAAAGAAATTAGCCGATGGTGGAGGCTATTATTTTGATACGCCTCCGGCGTAACTGAAGTTTGGCCAATTTCAGATCCCGGAGGGATCCGAGCCTGTAGCCGGGGGTTGAGTCTGCGATACCCCCGGACCCCAATGTAAACGCGAT
>JAYTYG010000404.1:0-3382 GCA_043742585.1 Spartobacteria bacterium | reverse complement strand
GGTGGCATTTGGCCCTGTATTACTGGCACTTTCTGGCTCGTTGTCGGCTCCATGAGCATCGCGCTTTTCATCGGGATTAGCAGCGCTATTTACCTCAGTGAATATAGTCGATCCGGCCCGATGCTGAACCTTGTCAGGCTTGCCATCCTCAATCTGGCTGGAGTCCCGTCGATTGTTTTTGGGCTGTTCGGGCTGGGACTCTTTGTCCACTTCATGCCTACCATCGCCAGCTTCGATGACCCTGCCGCCAGCAGTCTCGCCATAGGGTTTGGTTACTGGCTGAACTTTTCGGGCTGGGGCGTGTGCCTGGCCTCAGGCTGGTGCACACTCGCGTTTATGGCGCTGCCGGTGGTGATCGCCGCCAGCGAGGAATCCCTCAAATCTGTGCCACAGGGTTTTCGCGAAGGATCCCTGGCCTTGGGCGCCACTAAATGGCAGGCCATTCGCACCAACGTATTGCCTTACGCTTTGCCGGGGATGCTGACCTCTTCAATCCTCGGGATCGCCCGCGTCGCGGGCGAAACCGCGCCCATCATGTTCACCGCCGCCTACGTGATGCGTGATGACTCGGCCGGGCGCGGCCTTCTGGATTTTCTGGGAGAGGGCGTCATGGCGCTGCCGTATCATATCTACGTCGTCAGCTCCAAGATCCCTCAAAACCAATACACCGAGCGCGTCCAATACGGCAGCGCCTTGGTTTTCCTCCTCGTCGTCTGTTCCATCGCTGCCACCTCGATCATTCTCCGGGTGCGGATGAGAAATCGCTACCGCTGGTAGAGCCCCATGAATTATTCAACTGCAACCTGCATGGACATCCCTCCCGTCACCACCCCAATAATGGCTAGCGCCCATCCTATTCCGCCGCCGGATCAGGCCATGATCGACGTCGAAGGGCTCGATTTTTTTTACGGCAACGCCCAAGCTCTGCACGCTGTCTCCGTAAAAATCCCGCCCCGCCAAGTCACCGCTTTCATTGGGCCGTCTGGCTGCGGCAAAACCACTCTGCTGCGCTGCTTCAATCGGATGAACGATCTCATCGATGGCACCCGGATTGGCAGTGGGCGGATTCGGATTCAAGGTGTGGATATCAACGCGCCTGAGGTCGATGCGATTGCGTTGCGGCGGCAGATTGGGATGGTGTTTCAAAAATCCAATCCGTTCCCGAAATCTATATTTCAGAATGTCGCCTACGGCCTTGAGATTCAGGGGATTAAGGATCGTCAACGACTGGAACAGGTGGTGGAAAAGAGCCTGCGTGGGGCGGCTCTATGGAACGAGGTAAAGGATCGACTTCACAGCAGTGCGCTGGGGCTTTCCGGCGGGCAACAGCAGCGACTCTGCATTGCGCGGGCCATTGCGGTGGAGCCGAGCATCATCCTCATGGATGAACCTTGCTCAGCGCTAGACCCAATTGCCACAGCCAAAGTCGAAGAGCTCATCCATGAGCTTAAGAAAAACTATACCATCGTCATCGTCACCCATAACATGCAGCAGGCGGGGCGCTGCTCAGATTACACCGCTTTTTTCTATATCGGGAAACTGATAGAAATGGGGCGGACTGAAAAGATTTTCACCAACCCTGTGGAGACGCAGACAGAAGACTATATCAGCGGCCGATTCGGTTGAGCGGCTGTCATTTTTAAAATCTATGAATCCTTTCTGGGAACATCAACTTATTGGAATCCGCGAACAGCTTTTGCTGATGAGCGGATTAACTGAACGCAGTCTAACTGTAGCAATTCGGGCGCTTGTGGAGCGGGACGACAAGCTCTGTGCCGCTGTGGAGGCTGAAGACAGTCAAATCGATCTATTAGAAGTGCAGATCGATTAAATGGTGATCACCTATATCTCCACTCACGCCCCGGTGGCGCGGGATTGCCGCTTCATGCTCGCTGCGTCGAAGATCTCAAACAACCTGGAGCGCATCGCCGATCAGGCCACAAAAATCGCCAGGCACGCCCGGGAACTCAACAAGGAACCATTGCTCAAGCCCTTGATCGATATCCCGTTAATGGCTGAGATCTCACAGGAAATGTTGCGCGACAGTATTAGCGCTTACATTGAAGGGAAGCCGGATCTGGCGGTTGAAATCATAGCGCGGGATAAGAGTGTTAATGACGTCTATAAGCAACTGGCCCGCGAGTTGACGTCTTACATGATCGAAGATCCCAAGACGATTACCCGCGCTTTAAGCCTGCTCACCATTGCCAAAGCGCTCGAGAGGGTGGCCGATCACACCACGAATATCGCAGAGGAAGTCTTCTATCTATATAAAGGCCGAGACATCCGCCATGAGCGGAGTCGCCGGGCGATTAACGAATAACTCGGCGCGCCAAAGCCGGGTAGTGATAGCCGCAGAGAACACAGAGACCACAAAGGGTCCGGCAGGAAATAAACGGCACAACCTTGGACTTGGCAGTGCTGATGATACGGCGCCGATAGGAATCCAACGTGTAACACCTATTTCCTGACAAAGCCAAAGGGCAGGGCTTATGCAGCAAAATCTCTCTGTCATATAGCAGGTCCTCATATATCCCAACTGGATTCGAAATATCCCAACGGGATTACGTCCTCCAGCGCAGGGTTGGCTCGCTGCGGGCCTACCCTGGGGACTAAACCAGAGCGGATCGAACTGCAACGCGGTTCCGCCAAAGAACGATCCCGGGCGCAACCCACGTTGGGGTTGGATTCTCTTTTCCGACGGATCCCAGGGTAGCTCGTCCCTCGCAACCCTGGGCTGGAGGGCTTAACGCCTTTGGCGTAGCTGCTTTACCGCCAACGCTTTATGGCAGGATCTAAACTTTCCCACTATCATCTTAGATGCGTAAGCCCTGACACAAGCAGGCGTCGAATGCCCAAGAAATATATCGTCCGGCTAACTGCAGCGGAACGTGGCGTTTGTCAGGAAATAGTAAAACAGCTCAAAGGCTCTTCGGAGAAAGATAGGCGAGCGCAGTTTTCAAGACCTTATACCCAAAGATTAAGAATGAATGGCGCACTAGGTTATTACCTATCCGACCTGAGACCGAGCAGCGCCGATTGCTTGGTAAGCCGGCTGCCATGCCTCTATCCCGCGTCACGGCCGCCCGCGCCCTGCAATGAATCAGCCTATCCTCAATCGTCTCGCCGGCGCCACCGTGGGAACTTGGAGCGCCGTTCTTCTCTACTTCTATTTCACTGCTAAACTCGAGGCTTACCTGGCCCCCAGTTTCCGAGGCTATGTCCTGATTGCGGGCCTTATCCTGGCTGCATTCTCCATCACTTTGATACTCGTCGGGGGCAATCTTCATGCCTGCCAAGACGCGACGTGCTCCGGTTTCCGGGTCAACCGGCCAATAATCATCGCTCTGCTGACGACTCCTGTGATTCTCGCAATTACCAC
>JAYTYG010000403.1:0-4163 GCA_043742585.1 Spartobacteria bacterium | reverse complement strand
GTAGGCCCGCAGCGGGCCAACCCTGGGCTGGAGGACGTAATCCCGTTGGGATATATGAGGACCTGCAATTACAGCGAAATTAGATGCGTAAGCCCTGGGTCAGCAGTGCAGAACTGCCCAGTCGAATATGCCTAGCACACTCTGCGGCTCTGCGACTTTGCGTTAAATTCTCATGCGTTAAGCCGAAGGCCGGAGGGACTCAGGACTTCACCTAACTCCGGAAATGATTAGCCGCAAAGAACTCAGAGATCTCAGAGATTTAGGAAGTGGCAGAAGCGTTTAGCCGCACCCGCAATCTATACACTTCTGCAACTCCCCCAATTTCTGCGTTCTATGCGGCCTCCGAGCCCATTGATCGACTGGACCCAAGCCTATGAACGCAAAAAACGGGCCGTCGCCCCACTTTAGCGCCGGCCCGCCCCAACCAAGGGAAATTCAACGAGGACTAATACATCTGGTTTTCAAGCATCGCAAATGCCTGTTTGCCTTTTTCCTCAATATCCGTAAGCCCTCCTTTTCTGGCTGGCCCCGACAAAATTCGAGCCACGTTTGGAACCCCAACCTTTGGACTCCCAACCTTTGGGTCCACATCGGCCCGGGCCGCCGCAATCAAAGGGGCAGGCTTCACCGCAACGCCGCCCGCTTTGGATGGTTCACGCAATTTCACTCCGGAATTGTCCGTCTTCGGATCCGGCGCCTTTTTAGGAATCGGGCTGCCAGCTTTGGAGAAATCCCCGGGCAATTCCCCCGTGGTCACCGGGATTTTCAAAGTTGCCCCGCCTCGCCACACGGTCAATTGCAGGACTTGGCCCACCTTTTTCCTGAGCACTTCCTTTTGCAAATCATGCGCGCTGTTGAGCCGCACCCCGTCCATCTCGGTAATGATATCAGCGGGACGCAAATCACTGCGATACGCCGGCGCATTGGCTTCGATCGTGCGCACCACGATTCCACGTTGCAAACTGACCCGCTCCCGCAACTCCTGATTCTCCCGCAGCGATTCAATGCGAATCCCCAACCAACACCGCTGCACATGCCCGGTGGCGATGAGTTGGCTGCTCACGTCGGTCAACATGCCCGAGGGAATCGCAAACGCCAAGCCCCGGCCGATCCCATTGATGAGCGTGTTCATACCCACCACCGCGCCATCGACATCAAAAAGCGGTCCGCCGCTGTTTCCAGGGTTAATAAACGCGTCGGTCTGGATATAATCCTCGTAAATGATCGTCGAAGAAGTGCCCCCGAGCAAGTTGCTGCGGCCCTTGCCGCTAACCCAACCACATGTAAAACTATAGTCCTGATTGAATGGCGCGCCGATCGCGCACACCAATTGGCCCACCCGCAGCTTTTCGCTGTCGGCAAACTCCGCGACCGCTAAGTCCTTGGCCTCGATCTTGATCACCGCGATATCGGTCTTGTCATCGGCTCCGACGACTTTGGCTGGGAATATCCGACCATCCTTGAGTCGCACCTCGAGCTTATCGGCATCGGCGATCACATGCTGATTAGTGAGAATAAGCCCGTCGGAGCGGATGATAAAACCACTGCCCTCACTTTGGAGCGGTTGCCGAGGGAGCCTCAGTAGGTGCTGGCGCTCCTTGCTCTTGCTGGGGTCGCCAGAGGGTTCATCAGTGTCATTAAAAAAGAAATCGAAGCTTCGGGCATCCTCGTCCGTCTCTGCGGATTTTTCTTTTTTGGTGGCTTCGATCACCACGACTGTCGGTGCCACTTTCTCAAACACGGCCACAAAACCCTCATCGAGCTGCCGCAGCAAGCTGCGCGCTGCGGCCGGCTTCCCTTCGTCCCCCGGCCCGGCCGCGCGGACGAGGAAGGGCGCGAAGACCCCAAAGAGGGTCAAGGCCAGGAAGGAGTGAGGTGCAACGCGCGAAATCATGAGGAGGTTTCTTCGACACGCAAAGGGTGGGCGCGTTCAAATCAAATGCCCGAGCAATTTGGTTGCCGGGCCAAGAACGCCGCCCAAAGTTCCCTGGCGCGCGCAGTCGCCCAGGAGAATCAACCGAGCGCGCGAAAGAGTAACCGCGAGAGCACGTTGACTTCGCGGGCCAGCCCCCTACCTTCGCCCACTCTTTATGGCTGGCCTCGTTATCAAACCCCGCTCCCGCATCTATCATGGACACGATTGGGTCTATGCCAGCGAGGTGCTCAAAACCTTCGGAACCCCAAAGGACGGTGATGTGGTTTCGCTCAAAGACAGCGCCGACCGCACATTGGGCAGCGCCATCTACAACTCCAAATCCCAGATTGTTGCCCGCCGCATCTCGCGCCAAAAACAAGAGCTCGACTTGGATTTCTTTGAACGCCGCATCCAGCAGGCCGTGCAATATCGCGAACGGCGCGGGATAAATCCGCAGCTCTGCCGCATGGTCTGGAGCGAAAGTGACGCGCTACCGGGGCTCATCGTGGATCGCTACGGCCCGCATCTGGTGGTGCAGACTTTGACCCTGGCCATGGATCAGCGCAAAGACCTCATCGTCCAGGCCTTGCGCTCCGTGCTCAACCCCGAGTCCATCGTCGAACGCAACGACTCTTCCATCCGCAAAGCCGAAGGCCTCGAACCCGTGAGCGGAATGCTGTTCGGCGACGCGCCCAGCCCCTTCCCCATCACCGTCAGCGGAATCGAGTTCGAAATCGATTTGGTGCGCGGCCAGAAAACAGGATTCTACCTCGATCAAGCTGCCAATTACTCCGAGATCGCCCAATTCGCCAAGGGCCGCCGGGTGCTCGATTGCTTTTCCAATCAAGGCGCATTTGCGCTGGTCTGCGCCAAAGCCGGGGCGAAGCAAGTGATAGCCGTGGAAAACAGCGCGGATTGCGTGGCGCTCATCAAAGCCAACGCCCTGCGTAACCATCTCGACGTGGAAGCCCACGCCGCCAACGTCTTTGACGTGCTCAAGGACATGGAACGCCGGGAAGAACGCTTCGACCTCATCATTCTCGATCCGCCGTCCTTCACCAAATCCAAGGGAAAACTCCACGACGCCCTCCGCGGATACAAAGAGATCCATCTGCGCGCCCTTAAACTCCTCAACCCCGACGGTTTACTGGCCACCTACTGCTGTTCTCATCATGTGAGCAGCGAAATCTTCAAAGAGGTCATCAGCGAGGCAACCGTTGACGCAAAGAAAACACTGCGACAACTCGCCGTTTACAGCCAGGGCGTCGATCACCCAATTATACCGACTCTGCCCGAGACCGAATATCTGAAGGGATTCCTCTTCGAATTGGCGCCCGGACGTTAAAAATATCTCTCGCGCACCCGCCGTCCACCCGCACTTCCGTTCCCATGCTCCGCATTCAAGCTTTCAAAGGTCTCCGCCCCGCCCCGCAACTCGTTTCTGAAGTGGCCTGTGTGCCATACGACGTCGTGGACCGCGATGAATCCGCCGCGCTCGCACACGGCCAGCCCCATAGCCTGCTCCATGTCGACCGCGCGGAAATCGATCTTCCCGCCGAAACCGATCCGTATTCGGCTGAGGTTTACGAAAAAGCGCGCACCAACTTCCTGGGCTTGCAGCAGAGCGGCGCATTGATTCAGGAAACTGAGCCCTGCATTTACCTCTATCAGCAAAGGATGGGCAGCCACCTGCAAACCGGCATCGCCGCTGTATGCAGCATCGAAGATTACGAAGCCGACATCATCAAGAAGCATGAGAAAACACGGCGCGACAAAGAAGACGATCGCACCCGACTCATCAGCACACTGAGCGCCGACACCGGCCCGGTGTTTCTGACCTACCGGGATTCCGCGCCCATTGACGCGCTCGTGGAAAGCGCCCAACAAGCGGCGCCCCTCTACGATTTCACCGCCCCGGACGGCATCCAACATACGGTTTGGCGGATCGCTGGCGGCGAGGAATACGTAAAAGCGTTTGAAACCGTGCCCGTCTCCTACGTGGCTGACGGCCATCATCGCACGGCGAGCGCTGCCCGCGTCGGCCGGGAACGCCGGGAGGCTAATCCCAATCATACCGGCAACGAAGACTACAACTGGTTCCTAGCCGTGCTATTTCCAGCCAGCCAACTCCAGATCCTGCCCTACAACAGGGCAGTCAAAGATCTCAACGGCCGCACCAAAGAAGCGTTCCTCGCCCAGGTTGCCCAAGTCTTCGCCTTGCGCCCTATCAGCTCCTCATCCCCTTCCT
>JAYTYG010000402.1:0-4430 GCA_043742585.1 Spartobacteria bacterium | reverse complement strand
AGCGCCCGCCTGAAGATCCAAGTGCCGCGCCAGGACGGCCAGCCCGGCCGCCTGGCCACCCTGTCGATCCGGTTTACCCAAGTCACCCTGCGCCCGCCGGTCTTGATGATGTCATCCATTAGGCGCTGGTAGCGACTCCTGCGGATGACGTTTCCTTCCTCGTCTTTCTTGCCGGGCGTGTTGTTTCGGAAGTTGTGCGATTCGTCGATGACGATGAGGTCGTAGTTGCCCCAGTTTAGCGTCGCAAGATTGAGGTCCCCAGAGTAGCCGGTGTCCCGGCTGAGGTCGGTGTGCGAGAGCACGTCGTAACGGAAGCGGTCATCGACGAACGGATTGAGCAGGCTGTTTGAACGATAGACTGTCCAGTTCTCGCGCAGCTTCTTCGGGCAGAGAACGAGGACGCGCTCATTCTTCAGCTCGAAGTATTTCATCACCGCAAGCGCCTCATAGGTTTTCCCCAAGCCGACGCTGTCCGCGATGATGCAGCCGTTGTGGCGGAGAACCTTGTTGATAGCGCCTTTGGCGCCGTCTTTTTGGAACTCGAAAAGAGCCTTCCAGATATCGGTCTCAAAGAGGCTCGTCTTGCCGAGGTCTGCGTCGGTCTTGCCTGCGTCGCCGAGAAACTTCTCGAAGATGTGGTAGAGGGTCTTGTAATAGATGAACTCCGGGGTGTGATTTTCGTAGAGTTGTTTGAGGTAGTTGAGAACGTCCTGCTTTACGTCTTTTACGAGTGAGCTGTTGGTCCAAAGCTCATCGAACCATTGCTTGAGCTCCTGTCGGTCACGGTTGCCGTCCACAATTAGGTTCAGCTCGATGTTGTTGCCCGCTGCGCCGAGGCCGAGTCCGCGCACGGTGAAGTTTGAACTTCCGAGAATGGCGTCCTCCACTCCACCGTTGGCGACGTGATACATTTTGCCGTGAAGGAGGTTTGATTGCTTGATGGTCTTGATGTCCACCTTGCGTTCAATCCACTCGGCGCATTCCTTGGCGACGCGTTTCTGCTGGAGCTTGTTGGCGAGTTCCAGGCCGGCGGCGTCGATGATGAATGCCTTTTTTTCGGTCTTGTTGGGATCGAGGCGGTTTACGAAGGACGGTTCGCCAAAAAGGAAATCGAGGTGTTCGATGCGCTCGAGTTCTTCTTTGAGCGCATCGTAGGCGTAAATCGTGAAGTATGCCGAGACGATGGAGAGCTTTGAGCCGCTTTGTGTTTTTGAACGCAAGAAGTCGGACACCGTTCCCCGAGTGTGGTTGTCGCGTAGTCCGGAATTGTTGATTGGCGTGGACATCTTGAAGGTTGATATTTTTACCGAGCGTATGGATTGCCGGGACGATGGCCGCAGTTGGATGCCATCAGCTCCCATGTTCGCAGGGATATGCCGCGCACTAGTGTAACGCAGCGCGTACAGAGCGAGAAGCATGGATCGCATTTTTTAATGGCCATCGAATGGAGCGCGAATTTGTGGCTTCCCGCGCGCCAAGCCAATTCTTCTTCGTAACCAAATTGAGTTCGATGCCACCGAATTGTGATTGGCGTTGACGACGGGGCAATAGATTGCCCGTTAGTCTGAATGCAATAATATGTCGCCGATCAATGTGGGGAGATTTGTGCTTGCTGCGCAGCGGGCATTGGAATTCTTGGAAAAATCTTGTCGGTCGCAATCGTGCGGGAATGGGTTCCTCGATAGCAACATTAGCTGCGGCGCTAACTGATCCAGTAACGATGCAACCAAGCGGCTGAAAGTTGTGGAAATATTTTTGCGGTCCCACTGCAACATTTCGTGGGTTTGGGAGAGGGTCAGACATCCTGACCCGTGTGGGTGAAGGAACGACGCCAGTGAATCCGCCTGATCCCATCCATACCCTGCGTGCTGCTGATTTACAGGGACTTGCCGGTTGAAATCCGGAGGATGGCGTCAAATCAGGGTCACGCCATTCCCCTGCGGGTCAGGATGTCTGAGGCTCAATCCACGGCTACAGGGTAGGATCCGTCCGGGATCTGACATTGGCCAAAATCCAGGCAGCGGCGGCCCGCATCTCAGAAAGAGGCGAGACGCCGCTGCCACCCAGCGGCACGAAAAAAATCAGACGCCGAGTTCTTCGACGATTGAAGCCGACTCGATTTGCGGCTCAAGACCTCGGTATGCCCAGGCAAAATACGCGCCGACCAAAACCACCACCACCGTCAGGCCGCCCCAGTATTCGCGCCAGAAAGTCTGGCCCCCTGAGGCACATGCCGCACGCCACCAACCGCACCCCAGGTAGCCCAATAGATTCCCGAACCCGCCCACCAACAAGGTCATCAGCGCCTGCGCCCGAAAACGCAGGGTCCGGTCGATGCGCTGTTCGATATAAATCTGAGCCGGGATAAAGAAAAAGGTGAAGCAGATCCCGTGAAGCGCGATCCCGGCGAATACCGCCGCCGGATTCCCCACGGCAAAAAGTGCGTAACGTAAAGCGCTCGACAGGATCGCCAGCAAAAACAGCGTCTGCAACCGGCACCGGGCCAGCAACGGCGCCAGCGCATACATGGCCAGCGCCTCAGTCACCTGTCCCAAGGACATCACCGCGCTCACCTTGGTGATGCCCAAATCGTGCAGGTGCAGCGGGGTGTAAGCATAAAACGCCGCCAGCGGGATGCTCAGTAGACCGGCGGTGACAAAGACGGCCCGATGTCGCGGATGCCGCAGCAGGACGAAGGTTTCAAGGCCCAGCAAATCCCGCCAGCGCCAGCCCGCGCGCGTGACTTGGGGCGACACGTCCGGGAGCAAGTAAGTAAAGCCCGCGACGGTCAGCCAAGCCGCAGCGGCAGTGAATCCGCAGAGGGTGGAACTATCGGCCGAGAGCACTAAACTGATTATCAACCCCGCCACCAGCCACCCGTAAGTGGCCCAGGCCCGGATGGCACCGAACTGGCGCGCGGGATCCGGCAACCGGGCCAGCACGATCATGCTCGTCAGGCCCCAGGCCGGGGCGGAACAGAGCTGCTGAATTTGCACGAGCCCGAGAATCCAGCCCCCGCTCCAACGGCGTTCGATGGCCAGGAAAGTCAGGGCCAACGAGACGGAGATGGCCAGGGACAGGTAACGCAGCAACCGAGTGGCGGAGAGATGTCGATCAGCCAACACCCCCGTCAGCATAGGCGAGATAAAAGCAGCGACGCCAGTGGCGGCGAAAGCATAGGGAGTCAGCCAGCCCAGGCCATGACCCTGGAGCACCGTGCTGAAGGGCACAAACCAAAGAGCGATGGCATGGGCCTGGAGAAAGAACAGCGTGGAAAGCACTAGGCGTTCCCGGCCATTCGGAGAGGAAAAAGACACCTCCCGGGCATAGGCTAAGAGAGGGGAAAGCGCCAGAGGCGTTCGTGAATTATGAAGGATGAAGGATGAAAAAGTCAGAGAACCCTGGTGCGTTAAATCCGAAAACCGAAAATTTAACCACGGAGGAAGCGGAGGCAGCTGAGTGGATTAGGACACAATCCTTCGCAGAAAAATGAACCTCGCAGTCGCAGCGTAACTCCCTGAATGCCAGGTGTTTTTGGCATTAAGCGATTTGAATTTAGGCGGTCGGGTGGAATAGAAGTAGGCAAAGGGCAGGACGTCATGAGCAATCAGGCGGCTCCAACAAAGACCACCGGGGACCTCGGTTACAGCGCGCCGGTCCGGCCAGTCCTGCCTCCGCGACTTGCGTTAAATCCCCCGTTCCACCAAGGGACAGAAGTTGAGCAGCTCGATTTCCAAGGCGTGCTTCTTCTCAGGCTGGAGCTCCACAACGGTCACGCTGCCATACTCAATCCGGAAGTGCGCCATCTGCGAGAGCCGCAAATCCAGAAGCATCGCCAGCAGCACGCGGATAATTCCGCCATGACAAACCACCGCCACGCTCCGGTGCGGATTCTCAGCGAGGATACGCTCCAGGCACGGCTGCACCCGGGCCCGAAGAGCTTGGGCGCACTCGCCATTGGGGATCCCGCCGTTATCCACCACCTCCAGCCAATCGAAGGCATTCACCTCAAAACGCGCCGTCACATCCTCCCAACGCAAGCCCGTCCAATCGCCAAAATCCACCTCGCGCAAATCCTGCAGAATCGTCGGCTCCAGCCCGGCCTGGAGCAAAAGAGGCGCCATGGTTTGACGCGCACGCTGCATGGGGCTGGCGTAAACCGCATCGAGCTTCGTGTCCTTGAGCCACTGCGCCAACGCACCGGCCTGCGTGTGACCGCGCGGGGAAAGTCCCATATCAATGCGGCACCCGCCAAACACGCGATCATAAGGTGCCTCCACCTCACCGTGTCGAATGAGATAGAGCTGAGTAGGATGATTTGGGAGATGCGGTTTCAAGAGGGGAATTGAGCCAACGCGGGAGGCGCACGACAAGTCAAACCCTGCGGAAACCCTGCGGAAACCCTGAGGAAACCCTGCGGAAACCCAGCA
>JAYTYG010000401.1:0-2716 GCA_043742585.1 Spartobacteria bacterium | reverse complement strand
GGCCACGGCGCACGCGGCGCGGAATACGCCGCGACCCTTCGCGGCACCGCTTACCACCTCCCCGATGACCATTTTAATCTTCTTCACTACGCGTGCGCTTGGCATACCGACGGCGACCATCACGACGACCCGACGATTGCAACATGCTGGGATGCGGATCGGCTCGACCTTGGCAGAATTGGTGTCATTCCCGATCCTCAGTTTATGAGTACCGACTTCGGGCGCGAAATTGCAGCATATGGCTCCATTCAACCCTTCATCTAATCGGCCGCAAGCGCCGAACAAGATGCGGCTACCCACCGGCAGCGCTCTAACGTTGGGCGCTGCCTCGCGCTCGTGAGAACAGCAGCCCATCAATCCACGACCGATTCGATTTTTTGAGCCATGGACATCCTTAAATTTGCGTTAGACATTCTGCGCGCTTGGGGACCACCACACGCAGACCACGACAATTCCATCGTCGGCCAGTCTCCGATGGATCAGGGCCTGTCCCCGTTTCTGGCAGCGCATCGGGTTTATCCTTGTACGCTCAGCGGCGGCAGCGGCGCTCTACGTTTGGGTCATCAGTCCTCGCCTCTCTCCATCGGCGTCGCAGCCGACATCCTCCACTCAGCCCGCACTCACACACTGAACCCAGGGCTTACGCGTCTAAATTTCTCTGCGGAATAAAGTGCCTGTCCCCTTGTCGCGGTCCCCTTGTCGCTGCCCCCTTGTCGCTCCCGACGGCCACGCACCCCTGGGCACCGGACTTAACGCTTTCGGCGTAGATGCGTAAGCCCGGCCCCCAGCAGGAGAGGCCATGCACTGCGGCAACCCCTTTCACACCCTGTGCTTCCTGCGGTCTTCGTCAGACCCAGATAAGGTTGATCACACTGAGATACAGCGGTAGCCCAAGGATGATGTTGAATGGAAACGTGATCGCCAACGCCATCGTGACGTATACCCCGGGATTCGCCTCCGGCAGGGCCAGTCGCATGGCCGCTGGCACCGCGATGTAACTGGCGCTGGCGCAGAGCACGGTGAGAAGCAGCGCATCGCCCCGGAAAAGTCCCAGTAAGTGCGCGATCCAAATCGCCACCGCCCCATTCAGGAGCGGCACCAGCGTGGCAAATGCGATCGGAAAAATGCCGAGCGCGCGGATGCCTCCGAGTCGCCGCGCACTGACAATGCCCATATCGAGCAGGAACAGGCAGAGCATCCCGCGAAAGATGTCGTTAGTGAACGGCGCGAGCGCTTTGCCTCCACTTTCCCCGGTGAGCAGGCCGATGACGAGTGCCCCGCAGAGCACAAGGACGGAGCCGTTGGCAAAAGCGTCACGCAGCAAATGCGACCAGGAGAACGCGGGGCCGTTGGCGTTCCGATGATAACGGGCAAGCGCGATGCCGATGATGATGGCGGGCGACTCCATGAGCGCCATCGCAGCCACCATGTGCCCACCAAAGCAGATCCCCAGTTGCCCGAGAAAAGAAGTCGCCGCGATGAACGTCACTGCGGAAACCGATCCGTAGGTGGCGGCGATGGCTGCGGCGTTGCTCACATCGAGCTTTCGCCGGAGGACAAAGAATGTCCAGAGCGGCACTGCGAGCGCCATGACTACCGCCACGCCCAGTGTCCATGCCACCTGCGGCGTCAGCCCGCTCTTGTGCAGCTCCACGCCGCCTTTGAATCCGATCGAGAGCAGTAGATAAAGCGCGAAAAACTTCGGCAGCGGTTGGGGAATTTCCAAATCGGATCCGACCAGGCAGGCCAACATTCCAAGGAAGAAAAACAGGACCGGCGGATTGAGAAAGTTCGAGAGAATGAGTGCGGCGTCCATTTCGATAATTGAAAGACTCAGCGCTTATTGAACCTGCCTCCGGTACACCGCTCCGCCTGACAAAAGGCGCGCCTTGTCGGCCCTGTCGCCCTGCGTGGCGCTGTCGCCCTGCGTGGCGGCGTTGCGGGTTGGTTCGGCCAGGACCGAGCTAGCGAACAGGGCGAATGGATTAGTGATTTTCATGACTGCGCGATGCGTGCTATAATAAACATGAGATTAATTGCATGAACTGAATTGCATGTATTCGAGCACACCTATGCCGTCAAAGAAAAAAATCAGCCCACCCGTCCCCGCACCCACCTGGACTTTCCTCACCAACCACGCCCACGTCCTGCTTTGCCTCGCGTCGGATGAGTCGTTAAGGGTGCGCGACCTTGCCGAAAAAGTCGGCATCACGGAGCGCGCGGTGCTGAAACTTCTCGCCGACCTGGAGGCGGGGGGCGTTATCGAACGCGAGCGCGACGGGCGCCGAACCCGCTACACCGTGAAATTCGAGGCTCCACTGAGGCACACGCTGGAAGCCCACCGGTCGGTCGGAGACCTTATCGACGCGGTGCATGGAGGCAAGCGACGCTGAGCGAGATTTACGACCCAGCTCCGCGCCAGGGGTCGTTCCGTCGCGCCAGGAAAATGCGCGTTTCCGATTCGCCGTGGATCCGAATGACTGGATTCTCTAAACACTGGGCGCGCCGTCGTCCCCGACGGCCGCGCAACCGGCGCGCCATGTTCTACTTTGTTGCGTTTGTAAATATTCGGTGATCGCATCTCAATTCTTGAGGATTTAACGCGCAAGCCGCACAGATTCAGAAGGGCCGGATAGTGCGCGGGCCGGTCGAAGGGGAAGTTATGAAGTATGAATGATGAGAATTCGCAGGCTCACCCTGTCACTTCCTCTTCCTG
>JAYTYG010000400.1:0-6751 GCA_043742585.1 Spartobacteria bacterium | reverse complement strand
CTCGGCAACCGGGCGCTCTCGGCAGCTGTGCGCAAGGCGAAAATCGATTTCGCGTATCCGTTCACTTACGACAACGAATATAATCTCGGCGTCTCCCTCCCGCTCGCCAACAGCCTCGCAACTTGCCGCTGGTCCGGCTGGATCCCCGATTTCCAACACCGCGAACTCCCGGCACTCTTTTCCCAACGCGAAATCGTCAAGCGCGACCGTGGCATCGCTCTGCTCGCGGCCGATGCCCGCTCGATTGTCTTTAGCAGCGAATCCGCCGCCCGGCTTTTCACTCAGTTTTGTCCCGGGGCCCAGGCGCGCGCGGAAGTGCTGCGGTTTTGCACGGCGCCGGCGCCGGCGTGGTATGAGGGGGACCCGGCGGCTGTCCAGCGCGAGTATCATTTGCCGGACCGCTTCTTCCTGGTGAGCAACCAGCTCTGGCAGCATAAAAACCATCTACTGATGTTCGACGCCCTCGCGCTGCTGGCCGCCCGCGGCATCCGGCCCCACGTGGTTTGCACCGGGCAACCTGCGGATTTCCGGGACAAGAACTTCATCAATGTCGTGCTCGAACGGCTGCATAAAAACGGCGTGGCCAGCCATGTATCGATCTTGGGATTGATCTCTCGCCAACAACAGATCCAGCTCATGCGACGTTCGTTGGCGGTTGTGCAGCCATCGTTATATGAAGGCTGGAGCACCGTCCTCGAAGATGCTCGCGTCCTTGGAAAATTGATGGCGCTTTCGGATCTCGACGTCCATCAGGAGCAGAATCCGCCCGGCGCCCGCTATTTCCAACGGCATTCCGCCGAGAGCTTGGCCACGGTGCTCGCGGAGCTCTGGGCGAGCGCCCAGCCCGGACCGGATCTGGCAGCGGAAGCGGCCGCGCGCACGGCGGCGCAGCAAGCGCAGGTGGCGTTCGGCAACCGGTTTTTGGAGATCGCTCGCGCCCGATGAGTGCACCGGACCACAGTTTGTCATTGGACTCGCTGCCCCGGATCACGGTGGTGACGCCGTCCTATAATCAAGCGCAATTCCTGGAGGCCACGATGCTCAGCGTGCTGGGACAGGGGTATCCGGATCTGGAATATATCGTGATGGACGGGGGCAGCACGGATGGCAGCGCGGAGATCATCCGCCGCTATGAATCGCGCCTGGCCCATTGGGTGTCGGAGCGCGACGGTGGCCAGGCTGCGGCGGTCAACAGCGGGTTTGCGCGCGCCACTGGCGACATCCTTTGCTGGCTCAATAGCGACGATTTTTTTCTGCCCGGCGCGCTCTTGAAAATCGGCCGTCAACTGGCGGGCTGCGTCCACGAGGCGCGGCTGGTTTATGGGAGCTGTCTATTTTTTGAAGACGCAGGCCGCCACGCCAAGGTCGTCCGCCCTCAGGCCCACGACCGCGCCCGGCTGGCGTTCACGGATTATGTGATTCAGCCCAGTGCGTTTTGGACTCGCGCCATGTGGGAGGCGAGCGGCCCGCTGGATTCCAAGCTCACTTACGCGTTCGACTGGGACTGGATGAATCGCGCGGCAGCCGTCGGCGTTTTTGAGCGCTGCGCGGACATATTTTCCGCCTACCGATTTCATGAGGCGCATAAGTCCGGCACCGGCGACGGCAAACGGCGCGAGGAAATCCGTGCGGTCGCCAAGCGTTATGGAACGCCCGAGCAGGTCGCGATTTACGACTATACGGTCGAAAACTGGGACGCGCTCCAGCGGCGCACTGCGCTGGCGACGCGCCTGGGCCAATGGCGGGTGCCCAAAGTGCTGGCGCACCTGGCTGAGCCGTCGTTGTGGGGGGCGCCGGTGACACCTGCGGAGTTGCGGATTTGCCGCGGGATGCTCGGAAACGCGTGAACCTAAACGCAGCGCTGGGGAGATTAGCCGCTGGAGCAAGAGACGTCACTTCCTGAGCACCCGATCAGCATCTTAAAAATCTGCTGCAATCGATATAAATCTTCGGGGAACTTCCTTATGCATCGCCTATTCAAAGACAGATGCTGCGCGCTCATGGAAAAAATGGCCCCGCGTCCACACGAACGCGGGTGCCACGCCGATACTTATCCTGTTTCCAAGCAGATGCCACTGGTCGGTCCGTGATCCACGCATACAGGCGTCGCAGCCAGATGGTTACCGAGTACTTGCGCAGATCCATAATATTTTCTCGCGCACGGACACCCTTTCCTGCCGCACCATTTGCAGCCTCCAAATCGCCACTGCTTCGGATTACAAAACACGCATGAAGACAGCGAAACGTCGCATCTTCCCAGGAAAACTGCTGATGTAGATCCAGCCGTTTCGAAGCGTCGAATCCGGCCTTAAAAGTGATCACCCCGCCGTGCAGTCGCTCTGGCGTATCGCCGACCCAAGCCGAAATCAGACTAAAGTTATAAAGCTTAGTGATACTTCGGCACGGCGGTGCCAGATAGCCCTCAGCGATGTTTAGAACCGGATCGATTAAATCACAATTGAGCACGTTCCCGAAAATCACCCACCATTCGGCATACGCGCCCTCCAACAATTGTGGGCGCAATATAGCCAGTCTGGCCGGATCATAAATTTCATCGCCATCCACTGCAAACATCCAGACCTCACGCCCGGCGTATCCGGCGACGAGATCATGCGACTCCCTCGGATCCGAAATTGTGTGCAACTCGATATGCGGATGCTCCAGGACCAGCTCTCCGAGAATTTTCGGCGTCTGATCCTGACTGCCATGGTCCATTAAAAGGATCCGATCACAAAACGCCGCAATATTGCTGACTGCGCGCCGCACATGCACATCCTCGTTCCGCACCAGCACCACACCTATGATTTGAGTCATCCTCTAGTTTTCTTGCTTGAGTAAGTGTTAGCAATGCAGCCGGGCGGCTTAGCGAAGTTACCACTTATCGCCCGAGGTGTTAGATTGCGGCGAGCAATTTCCCGACGAAGTATTTTCACCCGACCCGCGGTGGGCAAATAGTAAGGAACCATGCTTGAGCGTGCGCAGGACGCACTATAAGTCGATGCATCTGCCATGAGCCTCTCGCTTCCCAAAATCAGCATCGTCACACCGTCCTTTAATCAGGCGGCGTTTCTTGGCGATGCGATGGACTCGGTGTTGCAACAGGATTATCCGGGCCTGGAGTATGTATTGATGGATGGGGGCTCGACGGACGGCAGCATGGAGATGATCCGTGAGCGCCAGGGGCACCTCGCGTCCTGGACCAGCGGCCCCGACGGTGGCCATTACACGGCGTTGAATACTGGCTTTGCCCAGACCAGCGGCGAGGTGATGGGCTGGCTCAATTCGGACGATAAATATCTGCCGTGGACGCTTTCCGTGGTGGGCGAAATCTTCGCGCAATTTCCAGAGGTCGAGTGGCTGACCACTCTGTTTCCCCTGCGCTGGGATGCTCGTGGCCGCGCCGTGCGTTGTTCCCAGCGCAGCGGCTACAGTCGCGAAGCGTTTATGGCCGGGGAACACTTGCCCGCTGGCCACTGGCGCTATGAAGGTTGGGTGCAGCAGGAGTCCACCTTCTGGCGGCGTTCATTGTGGGATCGGGCCGGCTGCGCCCTCGACACACGCTGGAAGTTAGCGGGCGACTTCGAGCTGTGGGCGCGCTTCCATCGGCATGCCAAGCTTTATGCCGTCGACACGCCCCTGGGCGGGTTTCGGCTGCATGGCGAACAAAAGACTTCCCTGCAAAAGGCTCTTTACCACGAGGAAGCCGAGGCGATCCTGAAGCTGTATGGCGGCGCGATTCCAGGCCGCTTGGCGGCGTTGGGCCGTTCGCTGGCGTTGCATTGCCCAAAGGCGTTGCACGGAGTTTGCGGAGCCCTGGGTTTGCGATATCCCGCCGCGCTGTGCTTGCGGGAACGCGGCGACGCCGGTTGGGCACTCACCTCGGCCTTGCACTGATTTCCCATGCCCGTGAAAATCGCTTTCGTTTATACTCGCGGTCGGCACGAGCGCCTGGATGCCGTGACCAAGGGGGAGGCGCCCACCGAGTTCTTTTATGGCGCACTGGAGTTGGCGCGCGCGGGACATCAAGTGGGCCATTTCGAGATCGATCCGCACGTAAGCTGGGATTTCATTTCTGCGGGACTGGATTTGCCAAGACGTTGCGGGGTGGGGCCTTTCAAAACCGATGGCAAGACCATACGACAGGCTATAACGCTCTGCCCGGAGCTCAACCGCTACGATCTGATCGTCGCCACTGCCAGTCAGATTGCCTTTGCCCTCGCACTCGGCACATTGACTGGGCGCTTGCGGCGGCCGATCCTCGCCATTCAATGTGGCTTGATTAACCATCGGCATAATTGGATTCGGCATTCCTGCATGAAAGCGCTTTTGCAGCAGATGCACTCCATGCTTTTTGGCGATAGTGAATGCCAGCCAATGCTGGACGTCTTTGGCTTGAGGCGTGAGCAGGTCAGCGTAAATCAATTCGGGGTCGATACAGCTTTTTGGCAGCCAGGGGCAGCTGCGAGCGGCGGAGTACTGGCCGTCGGCAATGATGGGCGACGTGACTACGCCACGTTGTTGGCAGCAGCCCCGGCGATTTCTGCGCCGGTGCAAATCGTCACCAGTCGCATTTTACCGGAGCATTTACCGGAAAACGTCACACATCTTCGCGGCTCCTGGCACCAACCCGCCCTGAGCGACGCGGCATTGCGTGCCATGTATCAGGCAGCGAAGTGCGTGGTTGTCCCTTTGCTGCCCAGCCTCCAACCCTCTGGTCAGAGCGTGGCTTTGCAAGCGATGGCTTGTGGGCGCCCCGTTGTCCTCACTGTCACCGACGGACTTTGGTCTCGGGAGATGATGGTGGACGGTAAAAATGTCCTGCTTTGCCGCCCAAACGATCCACGGGATTTGGCCGAAAAAGTGAACTACCTGCTTACACACCCCGCTGACGCCCAACGCATCGGCATGGCCGGCCGGGAAACAGCTTGCACCCAAGCCAATATTCAGAACTTCGCCGCATTGATCGAAGCATTCTGTCTGAGCCGCCAACCAGAATGGGACCAATAAATTACATGTCCTGCAAATGCAGGCACAGGCGCCGGATCTAAAAGAATGATCACTCAATTCCTAACTACCATCCGAGTCAGACTTTTGACCTTGCTCGGGATTCCCGGGGTTTCCTTAAAGGTTCGTGGGGAGTATGAAACGCTGGATTGGTTGGCCACACATGCCGGCTCAATCGCGCGTTATGGCGATGGCGAATTGCTTCTAATGCTGGGCAGGGGGATTCCGTTCCAGGAGTTTGATCCGGTTCTCGCGCAAAGGTTGCGCACGATTCTCGGTAAATCTAACGAGCGATTTATCGTGGGCATCCCTAACTTCGATAAACTCGCGGTCACCAGCGCAAATAAGCTCAAGATGTGGCAAAAAGATCGCATCCGCTTTTCCCATTTTGTGACTCGCGGCCTGCCCTATTTCTCCATGTATATCTCCCGGCCCCGTGGGATAGTCGGTTTGGAATCAGCGGCTTATTACGAGCGGATGAGGCAGTTATGGACGGATCGAACGGTGGTTTTAGTGAGTAATCAAGCGGCAGCTAACGAGCACTCCGTCTATGCGAATGCGCGTCAGGTGCATCTGGTCCGTTGCCCGGCGCAGCATGCGTTTCGGGAATATTCGCAGCTTCTCCGTGCCTGCGAGGTTCATCTCCAAAATGACGCGGCCCCGCTCTTTCTTCTTTCAGCCGGACCAACAGCCACTCTGCTTGCGTGGGATCTCTCGGAGCGGGGCGCGCAGGCTTTGGATATTGGCCATTTGCCCGCATGTTACACCCAGTTCCTCCGAGACTCAGCCGCCTGAGATGGCCGGACCATGGCCCCCAGTAGAGGCGGAGGGGCGAGCCCAGGAAACGTGGCTGCGGGCATCCATACAGCTAGTTATTCCGGCAAATCTATATAGGGCGCGAGCTTGCAGCGTAATTCGTCAAGCAGCTCAGGCTGCATGAATATATAGTCATCCGGGATCAACAGCGTGATCACTCGCTTGTCTTCCAGCGCTTCCGGATACTTCCGCCGCATCCGATTGATGTGCGATTTTTCCATCACAAAAATCACGTCCGCCCAGCCTATATGTCCTTCGGTAAGCGCGATTCGCGCATCGGGCTGGGTACCGGCTGAACGTACTTCGTAGCCCGGCAGATGCTGGCAGAGTTTCTCGGCTGTCAGACTGCGAAACCGATTCCGACTACAGACAAATAGAAGCTTCATCCGCAGATTTTCAACCTAACCCCAGAAATAACAGCCGCAGAGAACGCAGAAAGCACAAAGATTGAAAGGGGTATAGAAGTGCAAAAACTCTCCCTCAAAGTGAGCACTTCAGAGGGACGGCCGCATCTTGAATATATTAAAGCGTTAAGTTTCAGAAACAGGTGAGCGCCTCTTACTCGCCCCCAAGCGCTAAACCCGGGAATGAAAGCCACAGAGAACACAGAGAACACAGAGAACACAGAGAACACAGAGAACACAGAGAGCACAGAGAGCACAAAGAAACAGGTGAGTTCTTGTTAACCTGGCCCCAAGCGCCCCCTTCATACTTCATACTTCATCCTTCATACTTTTCTTCGTCTCCTTGGCTCCTCTTCGTGCTCCATGCCGCCGCGTTCCATAAATGTCCGGGACCGGTTATGCTGATCCCGCTTGGCGCGGCGATCCACTGTCATCTGACGTTTCTTTCGGCTTTGACGGAGCTTGGCGATTTCGTCTTCGAGCTTGAGATAGCCCTCGAAACGGGCGGCATCCATCTGACCCGCTTT
>JAYTYG010000399.1:0-4685 GCA_043742585.1 Spartobacteria bacterium | reverse complement strand
GGTATCAGCAGGTCGTTCGCCACGGTGAGCTGGCGGAAAATTCCGACGTACGCGGTTGCATGGTGATCAAGCCATGGGGCTACGGGATCTGGGAGAATATGCAGCGGGTGCTCGACGGCATGTTTAAGGAGACCGGGCATAAGAACGCCTATTTCCCGCTCTTCATTCCCCTGAGCTATCTGGCCAAGGAGGCCGCGCATGTCGACGGGTTTGCCAAGGAATGCGCAGTGGTCACTCATCACCGGCTGGAGTCCGATGGCCAGGGCGGGTTGCGGCCGGCACCTTCAGCGCAGTTGACGGAGCCCTTGGTGATTCGGCCGACCAGTGAAACAATCATCGGCGCCACTTACGCTAAATGGGTGCAGTCTTATCGCGATTTGCCCATCCTGATTAATCAATGGGCTAACGTCGTCCGCTGGGAAATGCGGCCCCGTCTCTTTTTGCGGACCGCAGAGTTTCTTTGGCAGGAAGGGCATACCGCCCATGAAACAGAGCTCGAGGCTCGCGAGGAAACCAGCCAGATGCTGCGCGTCTATGAGAAGTTCGCCCGCGAATATCTGGCTCTCCCAGTTTTCACTGGTGAGAAAAGCGAGTCCGAGCGTTTTCCTGGGGCGGTCCAGACGCTTTGTATTGAAGCCATGGTGCAGGATCGAAAGGCCATCCAGGCCGGGACCTCGCATTTTCTGGGGCAGAACTTTGCCAAGGCGAGCGGGATCCAGTTTCTATCCCGGAACAATACGCAGGAGTTTGCGTGGACGACGAGTTGGGGCGTGAGCACGCGGCTGATCGGGACGGTGATCATGGCGCATTCCGATGACGATGGCCTGGTGTTGCCTCCTCGGATCGCCCCGGCCCACGTGGTTATCCTCCCCGTGATTCCCAAACCTGAGACCCGCGAGGCTGTCCTCGCCGCCGTCGAAAAACTGGCGGCCGAACTGCGCCAACACTCTTTCGCCGGCGAGCCGATCCGCGTGGAAATCGACAAGCGCGATATCGGCGGTGGCACCAAGAGCTGGGAGTGGATCAAGAAAGGGGTGCCTATCCGAGTCGAGATCGGGCCTCGGGATTTGGAGAAAGGCAGCGTGGCTGTGGCACGGCGGGATCGTGGGCCGAAGGAGAAAGAGTTTTTGCCGACGGCAGATTTTGTGGGCCGGGCGGCGGAGATGTTACAGTCGATGCAGGATAACCTTTTGGCGCGGGCGATTGCCCTGAGGGACGCGCACACGGTGACAATCAACAGCAAGGAAGAGTTCTACGCGTTTTTTACAGCGAAGAATTCCGAGCGACCCGAGATTCACGGAGGGTTCGCGCTGGCGCACTGGAACGGTTCCCGGGAAGTGGAGGAACAGATCAAGGCGGAGCTTAAAGTGACGATCCGCTGCATTCCGCTACAATGCGCGGATGAGCCGGGGACCTGTGTATTCACGGGTGAACCCAGTGCGCAGCGAGTGGTATTCGCGAAGTCTTATTGAGCGGGTTTGGGCGGCTTCAGCAGGAGCCCAGTGCGATACCAATATTTTCTATGACAAAGCTCGATATCTGGCAGGGCGATTCCTTCCCGCTTGGCGCGACTCTCAGCGCCGAGGGCGTTAACTTCGCGATCTTCTCGGAGAATGCCACCGGGGTGGACCTTTGTTTCTTTGATAGCGCGGATGCGGCCGAAGATGTCTGCCGGATCCGGATGGTGGAGTACACGGATCAAGTCTGGCACTGCTTTATTCCAGGGCTCAAGGCAGGTCAGCTATATGGATATAGAATCTATGGGCCGTATCAACCCGCCGAGGGGCATCGCTTCAACGGCGCAAAACTGTTGCTCGATCCCTATGCGAAGGCGATCACCGGCCTGATCCACTGGGCCCCTGAAATGTTCGCTTACGAAATGCATCCCAATGGGGAAGTCGACGCCCAGAGTTGCGACTATCGGGACAATGCGTGGTGCATGCCTAAATGCGTGGTGGTGGATGACAGCTTTGATTGGGGCACGGATAAAGCCCCCAAGACGCCCCTGGCCGCCTCGGCCATCTATGAGGTGCATGTGAAAGGGTTCTCACAGCTTTGCCCGAAAATCGCCGAACCCATCCGGGGCAGTTACGCAGGCATCGGGAGCGAGTTTGCGGTCGAGTATTTCAAGGGGCTTGGGATCACTGCGGTGGAGTTGATGCCCGTCCAGCAATTCGTCAACGACGAGTTCCTCGTAAATAAAGGGCTCACTAATTATTGGGGCTATAATTCCGTGGCGTATTTCGCCCCGCATTGCGCCTATGCAAGCTGCGGCGGGATCGCCGGTGCGCAGGTGGTGGAGTTTAAGCAGATGGTGAAAAACCTGCATGCGGCCGGGATCGAGGTCCTCCTCGACGTCGTCTATAATCATACAGGCGAGGGCAATCACCTTGGGCCAATGCTGTGTTTCAAGGGCGTGGATAATCGGGCTTATTATCGCTTGGTGGCAGGCGATAAACGCTTTTACATGGATTATACAGGCACCGGAAACACGCTCAATATGATGCATCCACGAGTCTTGCAGCTCATCATGGATTCGTTGCGTTATTGGGTCACGGAAATGCATGTAGACGGATTTAGATTCGATCTCGCCGCCACCCTCGCTCGCGAGGTCCACGAGGTCAGCCGGCTCTCCGCATTTTTCGATATCATCCATCAGGACCCCGTGCTCTCGCGGGTGAAGCTCATTGCTGAACCCTGGGACGTCGGTGAAGGTGGCTATCAGGTCGGCAACTTCCCAGTGCTCTGGGCCGAGTGGAATGGCAAATACCGCGATTGCGTGCGCAGCCATTGGAAGAGCGATGCGGGGACGATGGGCGAGTTTGCCTATCGGCTGACTGGCAGTTCCGATCTCTATCAATGGGACGGTAAACGCCCGTATGCCAGTATTAATCTAGTGACTACTCACGATGGATTTACGCTCCATGATTTAGTGAGTTATCATGACAAGCACAACATCGCTAACGGCGAAAATAATCAGGACGGTCACAACGATAATCGGTCCTGGAATTGTGGCGCCGAGGGGCCAGTCGAGGATCCCGCGATCCTGAAAATCCGGCGTCGGCAAATGCGCAATTTTTTGACGACGCTATTCCTTTCGCAAGGTGTCCCGATGCTTTGTGGCGGTGATGAATTCGCCCGCACTCAGTTAGGTAATAACAACGCCTATTGTCAGGATAACGAGATCAGCTGGTTCCAATGGGACTGGGATGCCGATCAGCGCCGACAGCATGATTTCACAGCCCGCCTGATCCAGTTCCGGCACGATCATCCAGTCTTCCGTAGGCCCAGGTTTTTTCAGGGGCGCCGGATTCGCGGCACGCGCACCAAGGATTTGTTGTGGCTGGATGTCGAGGGTAATGAGCTCAGCGATAGGGATTGGGAGTCCGGACAGGTGCGGCGCATCGGCATGCTGCTCAGTGGGGATACCTCGGATGTGAAGGATTACCGCGGGCAATCGGTGAGGGATGACACTTTCCTGCTGCTATTTAATGAACACTATCTGGCGGCCGATTTCGTGCTCGCGGGCGAGCCTGATGTGCGCTGGGAGCTGGTGTTGGATACCCGGCTGGAGGCTGGTTTTGCAGAGGTGCCTGAGACCCATTGCGCCGGTGCAGTCCTGGCGATGGAGTCGCGCTCGATGTGTGTTCTGCGGTTGAGTCGAGGCTCCCAGGAGCACGCCCGCAGCGCCTTTACGGTTGGGATTTAGTGACGCCGCAGTTTTTACTGGAGCAGGCGCGCGGCTGGTTCAGATGTGTTGCGTGGGCGTAATGCCGGCCTCGCTGCGTTGATCCGTGCCTGATGGAGTAGGGGACTTAACTCAGAGGCGCGGGCGTAGAGAAACATAGGGGCCGATGCTAGCCAATGGCAGCGTGACTTCGGGGCCGCCGCGTTTCGAATCGCACGGTTTTTCACTCAGTTTTTTAGAGCGGCATTCATTGTGCCGGACCAGTGCTTTGTCACGCGTGCTTTGCTGGGTATCCGGGGTGGCCCCATAAGTCCCATTCTTCCCATTCGGGCGATGGCGGTAACGACTCTCTACAGGTGCGGCTGGAAACTCCGCAGCGGGGGGGGATTCCTCGGATTTTCGCGCGCAGCAATGGGTGGCTAACTGTGCAACCATCACCCCGCCATGCGCGGGAGCCGTTAGACTGCTGAAGATACAGGCAGCGTGTTATTCCTTGGCGCTAACGCTCCGCTGAAGTTAGTATGGAATATTCTAGCGACCCCTTTTTTTTCATTGAACGGCTCTGGAGAAGCGTGAAATACGAGGACATCTATCTGCGTGAATACACGACTGTGGCGGCGCTGGAAGCGGGATGCGCGCGTGGTTCGAACGTTACAATACTTGGCGGCCGCATGCGTCGCTGGACAACCTGCCGGTTTGCAATTGCCCCCTCCCAGAAGCCCTATTAGCGTTCCGAAAGTCCCAGCCATCATAGCTTAACTTTTGCTCTTATTGGCCGAAGAACGGGGTCCACCTCATAGATGAAGTCCTGGGTCCATCGGCCTTCGGCTTAACGCATGAGAATTTAACGCAAAGTCGCAGAGCCGCAGAGTGTGCTAGGCATTATGTTCATCGACAGTCTCCTCCGCTCCCAGGGCTTACGCATCTAATTTCGCTGTAATAGCAGGTCCTCATATATCCCAACGGGATTACGTCCTCCAGCCCAGGGTTGGCCCGC
>JAYTYG010000398.1:0-6140 GCA_043742585.1 Spartobacteria bacterium | reverse complement strand
ATTGCGAGGGCGCCGGCCACGTTCAAGGTCAGGTGTGGTAGATCCAGCCGCGAAGCCCTGTGGCCCCAAGGTTGTATGAGCTCTTCGCGTGCAACCGGTCTGCCCTTTGTAGATTGCCGACTGCCGTCAGGTCAAAATTCTGGTCCTTCTTCTCCGGCTCGGTTCTTCCGGCTACTGGGAACCCAAGCAGTATCACCAAAGCGAATAGATACTTTAAGCTATGTTTCATATTATCTAAATCCATCTAAAATCTATTACCCGGCATTACAAACCTCGGAGGGGGAACGTCCTTAGGAGTAATCAAGCTCTCACTAGTTTTTTGCGCCCCCTGCCCGCCGCCACCAAAAACTGGCAAAACTCTAGATTAAGACTCTGGGGTAAAGTGCATGACAGGATCTAGCTCTCACCCATTTCTAAAACTAAAAACGTCAACACCCTCAAGATCCGCCCGCCCCGGATGCCTGCACACGCGTTGGGATACTTGTTGCGCCTCGGTTTTTGCGCACTAGTATCCGCGCTCCATTTAATGGCCCACAATCCTCCATCCCGACCTGAAGCGCTGAACTCAGAGCACCAATTTGCCATCGTCGCAAGCCAGTATAACCCGGCCTTCGTCCACGGACTGGTGGACAACGCGCGCAACGAATTAGCCGCCATTGCCCCAGGCTCCACGGTCAGCGTTTGGGAAGTCCCAGGCGCGTTCGAAATCCCTTTGATTGTCCAGGAACTCGCCCTCAGCGCAAAATTCTCCGCCATCATCGCCCTCGGCGTCATCATCGAGGGCGCCACCCAGCACGCCACCCTCATCGGCGCCACGCTCACCGACTCCTTACAACGGCTGTCGCTCGCGCACGGATTACCGATCGTGCACGAAGTTTTATTGGTCAAAAATGAGGCCCAAGCCCAAGCGCGCTGCCTCGAATCCACACTCAACCGCGGCATCGAAGCCGCCCGGGTCGCCGTGCAAATGGTGCAAGTGATGAGCACACTTCCCGGACACTAATTTTTTCCCATGGGCAAACGTCGAGAAGGTCGTGAAGCGGCCGTACAATTCCTCTATCAACTGGATCTCAACCGGGAAAAGCCCGCCGAGCTCTTCTCCTCATTCTGGGCTCTGCGCACCACGCCCGGGAACGAAGCCGCTGCCGCAAAAACCCGCGCCTTCACCGAGCAGATCATCGCAGGAGTCACCACACACAGCGAACAGATCGATGAACGCATCAAGAACTGCGTCGCCAATTACGACCTACATCGTATCGCTCCTGTCGACCGCAATATTCTGCGACTCGCCATTTACGAGATGCTCTTCTGCCTCGACGTCCCTCCGGTGGTCTCGATCAATGAAGCCATCGAAATCGCTAAAAAATTCGGCGGCGAAGAGTCCGGCCGCTTCGTCAACGGAATCCTGGATCGGATCCGCGGCGAGCTGACCCGGCACGCCCGGCAGGCCAATCAAAGCGAGAAATAAAACCCGCGCAAGACGAGTGAAAACTGTCGGCGAAAGCCTTCGCAATTAGACCACCCCATGGCCTTTGGTTTTTTTAAATCGCTGATTCAAAAATTCACGGGGCGCCCCGTGGATTGGGAAGAACTCGAAGAAGCGCTGATTCGCGCGGATCTGGGCGTGCCCATGACCATGCGCATTCTCAAAGCGCTGCAAACGCGGCCCGACGCCGCCAAACTCACCGCTGAAACCGTCAGCCTCGTGGCCCGGGAAGAGATCCTCAAGGTGCTGTCGCGCGACACACTGATGCTGCGCCCCCTGCCCTCCAAGCCCAAGGTGATCCTCGTGGTGGGAGTCAACGGCACCGGGAAAACAACGTCCTCGGCCAAGCTCGCCTATTTTCTGAAGAAAAAAGGGCATCTGGTCATGCTCGCGGCGGCGGACACTTTTCGCGCCGCCGCCATCGAGCAGCTCGACGTGTGGGCGCAGCGCATCGGCTGTGACATCATTAAAGGCGCCTATAACGGGGATCCTGCAGCGGTCTGTCACGACGGTTATCAAGCCGCCGACAGTCGCAACGTGGAGTTTCTGATCTGTGACACCGCGGGCCGGCTCCACACCAAGATCAACCTCATGGGGGAGCTAAACAAAGTGCAACGCACTTTAGCCAAATGCGACCCCGACGCCCCCCATGAACGCTTGCTCGTAGTCGACGCCACCACCGGCAGCAACGCCCTCGTCCAAGCCCGCGAATTCCATCAAGCCGTCAACCTCACCGGCCTCATCGTCACCAAACTCGACGGCAGCGGCAAAGGCGGCTGCGTCGTCGCCATTCAAGACGAACTCGGCATCCCCACCCGCTTCATCGGCACGGGCGAGAAGTTCGAAGACTTCGCGTTTTTCGAAAGCCGGGTTTTTGTCGACCAGATGCTTTAAGTCGGCGCCGAGGCGCTTCTAGCCGCCTCCAGCCGCAGCCGCAGGATTCCCTGGCCACTGGGCTTGGCTGCGGGCGGCCTTCCAATTCGCCCACTTCGAGGCCAGCCACAAAGACAGGAACAGGACGCCCAGGTAGAGCCAGCCCGTCGGCCACCAGCCCAACTCGGCCACGCCCGCATTGGCGATCCAGGAGATCAACAACAAATGGGTCATATACAGGCACAAAGACTGGCTCCCGGCCAGTAACAGCCATTTCGGCTGAGCCCAGCCGAGAAGCCACTTGCAGGCCCATGCAAGCCCCAGCACCCACGCCAGGCGCTCAAAGAAAAACGCCGCGCCCACTGCCGACCAAACGCCCGACCGCGCCGTCCACCATTTTAAGCCCAGCACAAAAACAGGCAGCGCCAACTCCAAAAGCGATTGCCGGACTGGCCCCGGCACCCGCCCCCAGCGCGCCGCCCAAAGGCCCGCGAGCGCACCGGCAAAGACAAAGGCTGCCCAGGGAAAAAGCGGGAATAACGAACCCGTGCTACCGTTTAAAAAAGCCAGCAGCGGCATCGGCAACCCGCGCCAAGCCTGCGCGAAATCCGCCACCCCCAGCGCCCCGGCAAATCCGAGCAACAACAGGAGTGGTGCCCAACGCCCCGCCCAGCGCTGAAGCGCCAGCACGCAAAGCAGGGAAACGCCGAGACATTGCAGAATATCGATTTGCGTCCCGACCCGCCAAGCCTGCTCCGAGAGCCCTGCGCCCCAAGCCTGGACGGGCAAATGCAGGGCATAACCCACAAGCAGCAACCCGCCCAAACGCAACCACTTGCGCGCCGCCACCTGGCCTTGCTGCCGGGCCATGGACAGCCCCTGCAGATAACCCGCGACGAAAAGAAAGGACGGCGCCACCAACCCATTCCAAAAGTTGGCCCAAGCAAACAAGGGATCGCTGCGCAAATCGGCTCGCAGGAAAGTGTTACACACATGCGTCTCGATCATGAGGACCACAGCGATGCCCCGAAAAAAATCGAGCCAAACCCTGCGCCCAGGCGCAGTCACGGGAGAACCGTTATTGAGAGGGCGCGCAGACATCGGCTGTGAATACCGGCCCATATCCACATCCAAAAGCCAATAACGCCGCGCGCAAGGCGCTGAGGAATAAGGCTCGGGCCCGCGCACCCCAGTGGCTCTGCGTTAAGTCCCATCAGCCTCCCCTTGCGACTGGGCGCATCTCCGCTTCTTTGCTCTTGGCAGGAACTGGTAGGAATTATGAAGCATGAATTATGAAGTATGAAGGTTCGGCGAACGCGGGCCACCCGAGGCTTCTCTTCTTTCATCCTTCATAATTCCTAATTCGGGCGCCTTTGGATCGGAGCTTGTAAAGAATCGGAGATGCGCCCTCCAGCGAGATGCCCAATTGTTTCCCCTTGACGGTATGGCATAACCACCATATCCCTCCGCGCAGGCAATTGCTTTTCACCGATGCCACGACCTGAGGCCCGATTTTCGGGACGAACTGGGCCGACTGAATCGGAGATTAGACAGTGTGCTTAAAGCGCCGTAATCGGCTTGAAAACGGTGTTTTTCAAGTCCGGAGTCGGCCTTACGCGGGTGATTTCTTAGAGTAGCGCGCTTAGCTCAGTGGTAGAGCACTGCCTTCACACGGCAGGGGTCGCAGGTTCGAAACCTGCAGCGCGC
The DNA here is from genome assembly GCA_043742585.1 of Spartobacteria bacterium. Classification (GTDB taxonomy): domain Bacteria; phylum Verrucomicrobiota; class Verrucomicrobiia; order Chthoniobacterales; family Chthoniobacteraceae; genus CAIURC01. The sequence continues at coordinate 2,074 of JAYTYG010000398.1, read as the reverse complement.
ATTTCCCCGCTTCTTCCCCGCGATCTCTCCCGGGTTCTTACTCGCATCCCCATTGCAGGCCGATCGATTCAAGGCCGCGCCATTTCCGTAGCAACTCAGGGCACCACCACAATCCGCAGCCCAGCGGTCATGATTCGGTAACTGGGAGGATAGCTGAAACGGTAAGCCGCCCGGCAGATATCCGCTTCCCCATTCCAGGCGCCGCCCCGCATGACACGGTCGTCCCCGGAGTCTGGTCCTGAGGGATCGACGGCGGGTTCTCGAGGATATGGGGCGAGCCTGTCTTGGCACCATCGCCAGACGTTGCCGTGCATATCGTAAAGGCCCCAGTTGTTCTGGAGCTTTTGGCCGACCTCATGGGGCTTGTTATCGCTGTTCCGCAAGAACCAACCTGCGCCTGCCAGGTCTTCATCGCGATCGCCGGAATAAAACCGGGTGCTCGTCCCGGCCCGACAGGCGTATTCCCATTGCGCCTCGGTGGGTAAGGCTGCGAGCAGGCGCACTGAGGCGATCCTGCGGTTGAGCGCCTCCACGAAGGCTTGGCAATCGGTCCAGTTCACCTGATTCACCGGCAGTCTTGGCCCTTTGGCCGCAGATGGATTGCCGCCCATGACCTGCTCCCACTGCGCTTGTGTGACCGGGTATTTCCCCATCCAAAAGCCGTGGGACAATGTCACCCGATGCCGAAGCCCTTCCGTGGTGACGCGCCCCTCTTCCCCGAAGCGACTGCCCATCATGAATTCCCCGGCTGGTATCCAAACCAGGTCGAGCGAGACTCCGTTGCCAATATCCAGCGTCCGCTGGGCACCGGCGACGAGCGATGCCTCCGGGAAAGCGGGTCGAGGCGCGGCGACGGCAGGCGGCTCCGCAGTGACAGGAGGCGCCGCTGCGGCCGGCATGACACCGAGCGCCAGCCCGACCAGTGCATGCCAGGCAGCTCTCCGGAGCCTTTGGGGAATTATGAAGGATGAATGAGGATTGATGAAGGAAGAGAAGCCTTCGGGCTTAACCACACGTGCAGGCTGCGAATCTTGATCATTCATCCTTCATAATTCCGACCTAAACCAGGATTACTCCTTTTCGGGTAAACCGCCGGGATAATCCGCGCCGGAATTGCTCCGCCGCACGGACTCCCGCCACTTGGCCAGCTCGGCCTTCATCCGCTCCACGATCTCGGGATGCTGGGCGGCCACGTCCTTCTTCTCCCACGGGTCATCGATCAAATCATAAAGCTCCAGGCGCCTTGGCGGCTCGCTGATCAGCTTATACTGGTTATCGATCCAAGCCGACGGGCCACTTTCCAGACTCTGATTCCCATGGTGCCAGAACCCGATCGGTTGTGGGCGATCCTTCATCTGCCCATTGATGAGGGGCATAATACTGATGCCGTCGAGCGGCTGGATCTGGTTGGGGACAGTGAGATGCAAAAGATCCACCAAAGTCGGATAAATGTCGCTCGTGCAGACCGGGACGGCCGTGGTCGCCGGAGTTTTGATCCGGTCGGGCCACTCGATGATCCCGGGCACGCGGATACCGCCCTCCCAGAGCTCGCCCTTGTGGCCATGCAAGCCGCCATTGGAGCCGTATTCATCTGGAGCAGCCTTGTCGTCGACCCAGGCGCCGTTATCGCTATTGAACCAGACCATGGTGTTCCCGGCTATGTTCAGCTCGCGCAAGCCCTTGCGCAGGGCACCCATACTGCGATCCACGCCAAGGAGCTCCCCATAATAAGCCGAGCCGCCGGCCGCCGTGAGATCCGCAGGCAAGGGTTTGAGCGGGACGTGCGGACTCCCGAACCAGATGACCGCCAGGAAGGGCTTACTCTGCTTCGCCTTGTCTCCAATGAATTTCAGGGCCTCGGCAACAATGGCCTCTGAGCCGTCGCCCACGACCTTCACGGGCTCGCCGTTGCGACTGAAAGTCCAGTCCAAGTCGAACCAGTTGGAAACCGTAAACCACTCGTCAAAACCGAATCGGCCAGGATGCAGCGGATCCTCGGCTGCGAGCGCCCTACCGGCTCCGGAAGCACCGCCGCTCAGATGCCATTTACCGAAATGAGCCGTCGTATAGCCGG
>JAYTYG010000397.1:0-1536 GCA_043742585.1 Spartobacteria bacterium | reverse complement strand
TTATGCGCGAGTAAACGTTTTACGTTAGGCACCGGCGCGCCTTTCAATGCCCCCGCCAAGGATTCGAACTTCACTTACAGGGATGCCATTATCCTGCTGTCGGATGGTTTGAATCGCAGAACCGCTGGTACTCTAATGCGTCACAGATCGACGCCCGCCAAAAAATCCTGTGCGACAACGCCAAAGCCGCGAACATCACGATCTACGCCATCCAGGTCAACACCGGCAGCGATCCAACCTCTGCGGTGCTGCAGTATTGCGCCAGCACCGCTGACAAGTTCTATCTGGTCACGACGGCTAGCCAGACCTCCGCCAAAAGAAGTTCCAAAGAAAGTGCCCGCGCCTGAGGTGCCTTTCGTGCCCAAGTCGCATCCTGAGAGTCCGAAAGTGTTGCCGAAGCAAGCACCAATCGCTCCGGCACCAGCGCCGGATGTACCGCCGGTTGTCCCGCCGAAAGTAGCGCCCAGCGAGGTTTGTAAGGCATCGCCAAAGGAGGCGCCCACACCTTCAACACCCGGGCCCGTTACCCCGCGAGTTGTCGCGCCGAAAGCGGCGCCAAGCGAAGTTCCGAAGGCTTCGCCGAAGGAGGTGCCACCACCTTCGACCCCGACGCCGGTTATACCGCCCGTCGTAAATCCGAAGGCAGCCCCTGCCGAGGTTCCAAAGGTATTGCCGAAGGAATTGACGACGACGCCGAAGGCCGTCCCTAATGAGCTACCAAAGGCTTTGCTTCCCGCTACAATCTCGCCGACGCCACCGAGCCAGCAGCTTCAGAAAAAACAGGATGAGCCGCAGCGAGAGGCCCCTACGGTTGCGCAACAGCCCGACCCAAAGCCGCGTATCGCGGTACCCGGGCAAAGCATGCCTCCACCATCAGCCCCCGCACCGACTGTTCCACCCGCCGCGACACCGCAGGCGGCTCCGCAAGCAAAGCCGAACGCGCAACCTGCGCCGTTACCCGAAAAGCCAATATTGCTCGATGGCACTCCCGGTGGCGCAGTTTTGCCCCCTGCGCAAACGCACCGGGCAGTCAGCCTCCTGGGCTCCGGCCCCGAGCCCTGGTGGAGCTCCACCCCGCCCGATCGAGCCATCGGGAGTGGTTGCTTCGAATGCCACAAATACTTCTACCCCCCAAGCAGTGGACCCCTTCCCGGCCTACCGCCAGGACCGCCGGCGTCGCCGCCAACTCCACCGACTACCACCACCCCATTGCCAGCAGCGCCACAGAGCGCGGTTACCCCAATCGCTCCAGGTACGCCTCCCGCAGGCGGCCGGCGGATGGAGGACTTCCGTAACCAGCGACAACAGAGTGAGGAAGGCGGTCGGACCATCATTCGCGAGCCAGATCGTGTGATCATCCTGGATCGGACCGTTATGAGCCCAGCACTCTATCCGGAAATTCGAGCAAAATCAGCGTTTCTCGATCATTATCATTCACGTTTGTGCACGTTTGTTCACGGAGTTTCTGCCGGATTACTGGTGGCATAGGAGACCGCGCCAACCGCCAACAAGTCCCGATCAGACGGGTCAGCGGAC
>JAYTYG010000396.1:0-6905 GCA_043742585.1 Spartobacteria bacterium | reverse complement strand
CGCCTTGATTGTGCCGAGGGGCTCTTTGAGGCGCTCCGCGATCTCGGCCTGCGTCAGCGACGAAAAGAAAGCGAGCTCGATCGCCTCGCGCTGATCTTTCGAGAGCTTCAGGATCGCCGCCCGCACCAGCAGACTCTTCTCCCCGGCCACGATCGCATCGAACGCGCTGCGATCGTCAAACTGTTCATCTGCCTCCGACTGGCGTTGCACATCGTCCTGCATCCGGAATCGGCGCTGCGTGGAGCGCAGGCGGTCGATCGCCTTATTCCGGGTGAGCGTCACGGCCCACGTCATGGGGCGGCCGCGGGCCGGGTCGTAGAGAGGCGCCTTTTCCCAGATCTGGACAAAGACATCCTGGAGCACGTCCTCGGCGGCTTCCTGATTGTTGACGACGCGATACGCCGTGGAAAATAAGACGCCCGAAAAGCGGTCGTAGAGGGCTTCAAAGCTCTGCTTGTTGCCCTGGCCGATCTGCTTTAAGAGCTCGATCTCGGTTTCGAGTTCTATCGCAGGGTCAGGTTGCATGGGTTCGGATGATGCTGACGTTGAATTGCGCCGACAACATAAACCGGGTTTTAGCGGCTACTTACAGGCCAATATTCCATTCACTCCCAGCTGCTCCGTCTTAACACAGCGAGCCCGGAGTCGAAAGTCCCCGCCTGCAAAAGGCAGTTCTTAACCGACCGGGACTGGGCTGCGCTCCGTTATCGCGTCGCATTCCGGGCGGGCAACATGTGCGGCGGCGGCGATGGTATGCGAGCGGTTGATGATCGATACCACAGCATGCAGGGCTTTGGCTAAAGCGCCGCGGATAAACCCTGTGTCCGGGCTGCACCAGTCCCCTGCGGAAAATATTCCCTGGAGGTTTTTGCCTTTCGAGAAATGGGACTCGTAGTTGCCCTCGAACGGATACCAGTCATCCAAGATCGACGACATACGGAACGCTTGGTTCCATGTCTTTACATGGAACTGTTTGAGTTCCAGAAGTTCGGCGAACACCAGCTTGAGCGCCGAATACATCTGCTGAGCCAGGAGTTCATCGGACAGATAGGAATAAGCCTTCGCCTCGCGGCCCCAGGAGTAGCCCATAAAAATAACACACTCCGGGGTGGCTTGTTGGATATACAGCTCGCCGATCCCCAGCTTCGCGAATTTCCGGCGAACCTTGGACTGCATCAAACATTTCCCATCGAATTGCTGTAACTCCCTGTTGTTATGTTCGACGAAAAGAAAGATCTTCCGCGCAGTGGTAAGATGAATCCCGCTCGCGGCTTTCGGCGGCGCAGTATCGATCGCGTAATCGGTGTGAAAGAGCTCGTTCTCGTGATTAGTGAGCTGGATCTGATTCTCCGAGGAATCGCAGAGCTGGATCCCGGACCCGAATTGGAATTGGACGCCGACTTTGAGCGCGTTGGCGTAGAGCGCCTGAGGAAACTCCAGCATGTTGTTGAGGCTCACCATTTGTTCAGTGAGCTTGCCGGGATAACACATCAAGTGGTCCCGGATGATTTCAAACGCGGCGACATTCCCGCCTTTGGCGGCGTCCCAGCATTTGTAGCCGCCCACGCCAAACCCTTGTGCGAGCCAATTTTCGACATCCTTTTCCACCCAGCCCTGGCTGAGGAGAAACTGTTTGCTGGTGAGTTTATGCAGGTCTTTTTCGAGAACGATTTGGCTCCAAGCTGAGCCTTCGTCCAGGAGAGCTCTGATTTCATCCAGCTCTTCCTCCCAACGTTTAGACAACTCGTGATCCAGCACCCTGTCGACGAATGTATAGGGAAGCGTATGCCCGTCGTTAGTTATAATGCAGGAGTTCGCCGTTTCGTTTTTAAATTCCTTTGTCGTAAGTCCCAGTCGGCCAAATAAGCTCTTGGTGAAATCGTCCGGAATCCGCATGGCGCCAGGCGCCACCTGATGTGTCCCGTCTTCATGATTAAACGCAAAGGTATTGCAGCGGCCGCCGTCCAGCGTCTGGCTTTGTTCATGAATACTAACGCGAAAGCCATTGCGCGCCAGCAGCCAACTGGCAAACAGTCCGGAGATCCCAGCGCCAATGATGGTGACTGTCTTATACTCGGGCAGCTTTGGTAACTCGCCCTCGAGTAATACAGCTAGCGCAGCGATGCATTTTTGTTCAAGGGCAGGCGACATTCCCGGGTGCTCCGTGCCGTAGCGGTTTAAGCTGGACTCGATGTCCTGTAAAAATTCCAGCTTGCTCATCGGCTGGTAGGAATGGCTTTTCATTCAATTACATGCTGCGGACCCTTGATTTGCCCTTTGTACCGGGGTTTTGCAATCCCAGTTCTGCGGAAGCTAATGAAGAGCGCGGGCGATAAGTCGCTGCGGGGCGCTGCGGTTATCGCTACAAATTTTAAAATGTCATCTGTATCTTAGTCTGGCCCGGGGGAGTTAGCCGCGCTTTGCCGGTGGTGTTGTTAATCCGGCATTTTACGGATCTTGAGTTGCTGGTGAGATCGGCGCCTGCTCTCCTTTCTCGCTCATGAGTAAAAAATCCATCCGACCTCTGCCTGAGGGTCTAATTATTGGCCTGGTTACGTTGCTGGCCATCGGAGTTAACATTAATTGGACTTATCATCGGGCGCTTGAGGCCCTTCAAGGGGAGGTTAAGGAAGGCCTGCTGCGCACTGTCACAGCCACCGCCCGGATGATGGATGGGCGCCTAGCCGATCAGCATAGGATGTTTCATCCGATCGAGCGCGTCGGCGAGTGCAACGACAAAGCCCAATGGAAGCGGCTCCAGGACGATAAGGAGTTCGCTAATTGGCGCACGACAACCACGGCGACGCCTATATATGTCGAGTGGAAATTGCGCATGGAAGAGGTGCGGAAAGCTACCGCGCATGTGCGTTATCTATATACCTGCGTCCTAATTAAAGACCACGTCTACTTCGCTTTCAATGAGGCGCCTCAAAGTGATATGTTTAATAATATCACCGGGGACACGCCTCCCGATGGTTTGGTCGATCCCGCCCCCAATTTACTTTGGCCGTATCCGGACGCCGGCAAATCCCAGATCCGAGCGCTCACCGATGCGGTGGCTTGCGTAGATGACGTGCCGTATACGGATACCTGGGGCACTTATTATAGCGGCTATGCACCGTTCTATGATTCCGAAGGGAAGATTGTCGGCACCATCGGGATGGACTTGGAGACCACCGGGTTCAATGAACGCATGGCTCCGATCATCATCGCTTCCAAGCGCGCCGCAGTGACCGGTTTTTGCGTCGCTATCCTTTCCGGCGTGGTCGTGTGGTTTGTCCGTCGCCTTTGCGCTCAACTGTGGCGTCGCGCCGGGGACGGGGACGGCGGCGGGCGGGCCGACATAGCCATTTTACAGAATGCGAAATCGGCCTATGCAGCGGGCCTGCTGTCGACTCTCTATTCCTCAGCCAACCCCGGTGAACAACTCGGCGACCTGCAACGCGTGGTCGATGGCGGACGCCCTGTGGACCCGGGCGAGAACGCGAATTTCAGGTCGGCAGCAATCGTGCAGTTGGCTCGCGAGCAGTCGCAGCTTTTCGGGACAGCGATCGAGGTGACTTTGGATCCCGACCTTCCGGAGCTGCTCTACGCGCCAAGTCAGCGGGTGTCGGATGCGTTGGTGGATTGCTTGGAGGGCCTCTCCGGGCCGGGCCTGCAAGTGCGGGTTTCCATGGAGGATGAGCGGATCCAGTGGCTGACTTTAGTCGTCCGTTTCTCACAACCGCTCCATGAAGGCAATACAGGCAACGTAGGCGATATAGATTGCCTAGCAGAGAATCGCGTGGCCTTGGCTAGTGCCCAGGCGCATGCGCGAGCGTTGCGGGGCGACCTGGTGGCTGTGCGCACTGAGAGCGGTGTCGAAGTCACTCTTCGGCTGCCAGTGCGGAAATCGCAACAGCTCGGAACTGAAAATATAGCATGAATACCCAGCGACTTCCCATTGTCAGCCTGATCGGCGTAATGGCCTGCGCCATCGCGTTGATGGCTGCGACCGGGATCAATGCAGTATTGATCCCGGTGCGGCTTCGAGAGATGGGCTTTTCCAATCGATGGGTGGGGCTCTGCATGGCGGCCGAGGTGGCGTCTGTGGTGCTGATCAGCCGCTATGTTTCTCAAATCGTTGGGAAGCTCGGTTTGACCCTCACGCTTTTTGCCACCGCCGGGCTTCGGCTGTTCTGCCTCATGGTGATGGCCTGGAGTGCCAATTTCGCGGTCTGGACCGTGGCGATATTCTTTTTCGGGATGGCCTCGAATATATTCATCACAGCCATCATTGCCTGGCTCGCGGCGCTCAATCTCGGCAAACATGCGGGGCTTTGTAACGGGCTGTTCTCCAGCGCGCTTTCCCTCGGCACTGCCATGGGGCCGCTGGCCCTGAGCTTTAGCGGCTACGAGGGTTCAAAACCGTTTCAGATTAACATGCTCATCGTCGGGCTGGCCATCGTACCGGTGATTCTGCTGTATGCCTGGATCCCCAAGCTGGCACCGACTCCCAAGCCTCGGATCTGGTATATTATCCGGCTTTCACCTGCGGTTGTGTTATCGGCTTTCATTGGGGGCATCACGTTCTTCGGGTTGCCAGCGTTCCTGACGCTCTACGGCACGCAGAACGGATATCCGGTGCAGCAAGCGGCATGGCTGTTAAGTGCGTTCATGCTCGGCTCAGTCACCTTATCGCCCTTGGTCGGGGTGCTGTCTGATTATATAGATCGACGCTATGTCATCATTGCCTGTATCGCCGTCGGTATGTTGTCAGCGATCTATCTGCCGCTGGCCAGTGTCAGTTATCCCATGGCGCTCGGCCTCCTCTGCCTCTGGGGCGGCGCCGCAGGCGGTATTTACGCCACCAGCATGGCCTTTCTTACCAGTCGCTTTCGCGCAGAAGATCAGGTCTCGGTCGGCGTTACCTATACTCTCATGGATTGCCTGGGGGGCACCGTCGGCGTTGCCTTGATTGGCTTGGCCATGGACCTGGATCGGGATGGCTTAACCTATGTGATTTCGCTGGCCGCCATTGCTTACTTTATTTTTGCCCTCTCCCGTTACAGCGTGATTCGATCCCTTCAAAGTCAGTAATCGCATGGAATCTTCAGATCAACCCCCAGCCAAAGTCATCCGCCGTTCACGTCTGGGTCCGATAGTGGAAGCGATGCTGTTCACGGTCGCGGTGGCCATAGCCATTTCGATTAGTTTGAACGTCATCGACAAACTTTCCCGGGAGGCCATGGAAGGCGAAATCAAGGCTGGCCTTGAACGCCAGGTCTCGGTGGTGGCCCGGATGCTCGATGGCGAGCTCGGGGATCAGCATCATCAGTTTACCCCGGAAAAACTCGCGCGCGACCCCGCTCCTGTGCCGCCGCCTGTGCCGGGCGCAGCCAAGGAGACTGAGGCGACGCGGGTGGCGGAAGTTTATAAGCGCTGGGATACCCGCCTCAAACAGGATGCCGAACTCAAATCGTGGCGGGACCCGATGCTGGCCAATCCTGTGTTTACCAACTGGGCCGGGCGGATGGAGCGGGTGCGATTGGCTGCCAAGGACACGCGCTATGCCTATACGAATGTAAATATAGACGGCAAAATTTATTTCGGAGCTAACCTCACTTTGCAGGATGATAGCGATGGCGACGGGAAACCGGATGATCCGCCGACTTTGCTTTGCCCCTATCCGGACCATGATTTGGCGATAGCTAAGGCCCTCGCTACCAAGACCACTCAAGTCACTAATCTCCCGTATACAGACATCTGGGGGACTTATTTCGGCGGATACGCTCCGTTTTATGACAGTGCCGGGAATGTCGTGGGCACGATCGGGATGGACCTGGAGCTCAGCAGCTATAATGCGCGGTTGGCGCCGATTACCAGGGCCGTAAAGCTGTCTCGTATCGTGGGTCTTGGGTTAGCTATTTTTTGTGGTATCCTAGTCTATATTTCCAGGATCCGGATTGCGCGGGTGACTTACCAATTGGAGGTTGATCGGTTACTGTTGGCGGAAGCCAATTCAGAGATCCAGGGGTTGAACGCCAAGCTCAAGGGCGAGAATCTGCGGATGAGCGCGGAGCTCGAGGTGACGCGCCGCTTGCAAATGCTTACCTTGCCCAAGACTGAGGAGCTCGATAATGCGGACGCCCAGCTCGATATCGCCGCCTATGCAAAGCCTGCGGACGAGGTGGGCGGAGACTATTATGACGTGCTCAAGGATACGGATCGGGTGCGGATCGGGATCGGCGATGTGACCGGGCACGGCTTGGAATCAGGGATGGTGATGCTGATGGCGCAGACCGCGATGAGGACTGTGATCGACATGGGGGTGACGGATCTTACCAAAGTCCTGCCGGCGGTGAACCGGACGCTCTATCATCAAATCGCGCGGATGGGTTGTGATAGAAACATGACCTTGGCGATGGTGGAATATCATCAGGGGCAGGTCACCGTTTGCGGGCAACATGAAGAGCTGATTGTGATTCGCGCCGATGGCGGGTTTGAGCGGATTGATACCGGTGACCTGGGATTCTATGTGGGCATGGTGGAGCATATAGATGACATGGTGGCGACCGCTGAGCTGCATCTGCAACCGGGCGATATCCTGGTCCTTTATTCCGATGGTATTCCCGAGGCTGCGGATACTAACAACGCGCTATATGGGTTGGATCGGCTTTGCGAGGTGGTGCGCGACGCCCGGGGGCAGAGTGCGCATGAGATTAAAGATTTGGTCATCAAAGACGTGGAGCGGCATATGGGAACGCAGAAGATGTTCGATGACATCACGCTGGTGGTCTGCAAGCGGATCCCGACGGAGTAAATCGGTATGCAGAGCGGTATGCGGATCGGTATGCATGGCGGTATGCATAGCGGTATGCATAGCGGGAGAACGTGCCTGACCCCAATCGCCTCTTTACGCCGGA
>JAYTYG010000395.1:0-2201 GCA_043742585.1 Spartobacteria bacterium | reverse complement strand
CATACTCGAAAAGCGCCTCGGGATGAAAACCGTAGCCCGCGGCCATCAGCTCGCAGCGCGTGCGGCAGCCACGATGCGGCGGACATGCGCCAGCGCCTCGTCACCCGGAATGAGCGCGACTTTGCCGGACTCGACCTCCGCAATCCGCCGCCGGACTTCGGCAGTCTGCGCCGCCGCGATATCCGAGGGAATGTCGTGGGCGAGGCTCTCCACGATGCGGTCAGCAAGTTCGGCCCGCTCCGCAGCGGAAAGCTGCTCCGCCTCTTCGAGAATGTGGGCAACGGCTTGCGTCATGGGTTTATCAATACAACCGCCTTTGCTTCGGGCAAGCGCGCAGAGACATTCAGCAGCGCGCAGACGCGCAGGAGCTGGCCGCGCACTTCCATGCCGCTACCAGAGCCGCGGGTTCGGCTGTGCCTTTTTCCACGCCTCGTATTCCTCCCAAGTGCGCGCCTTGAAGACAAAGCCGCGCGGCCGCGGGAACGAGCAGAGTTTCTCCGCCTCCCGCATCAGCGCGAGCGCACGGCGGTGGCAGGAGGCCGGATCGGCGGCGCGGCGGCGTGTGCCCACGACTTTGATTCCAAGCTCCATGCCCGCAAACTGGCGCGCATCGCGCGGGGCGTCAAACCCACGCATCACCGCAAACGCGGCGCGCTGCGTAGCAGCGCAACAAGGCGTCCAACGTCGGCTGTTGTTCCGCCGCTACGCGGCTTTTCAATTTTTTGTGGCGTGTCCGTGGGTTCCTCGCTGTGCTCGTCACCCACCGCTACTGTTGTGTTGGCGCTCCGCGCCATCAGCATCTCATCGGCGCACTTCTTGAGCACCAACGGCGCGAACCATGCCAGCCCAGGGCAACGCCCTGGGTTTGCGTGGAAATGAAACAAAGCCCTGAAGGGGCGCGCGAAGATGGGACCGCCCTTTCAGGGCTTTGATCCTTTTGATGGCGATGACCCAGGGCGTTGCCCTGGGCTGGCATGTCATCGGGCCGTTGGCCCTCGGAGAATTGAGGGCGCGCGGTGACGTGCACGCTCGCTGGTTACCCTTCACCGCAGAGATGACACGAGGTTTGATATTTCAGATGGAAGGTTCCGAATAGCTTCGTCGACAGTTGCTCCTTCAGGTTGGATGCGAACGCCCCAGTTCGCTCGTTGAAGGCGAATTGCCGGTTTTATGAGTTCCTGAACGTGCCGTACCTGCTCTTCGCTTGGTATTGTGGGCAGAACAATCTTGATGGCGATTCCGGAAGGACTCGCGGGGTGAAAGTCGAGTGTAGATGGGATGTTCATTCAGGAGGTTACAGCTTGATGCTTCGGAATGCAAAGAGCGGGTGGCTGGGCTCTGCGATCACATCAGAACTCGTATTTCTTACGGCATTATTTGCCGGTTCGCGAGATTCCATATTTTTGTGCGATGCGGTCAGCTCGGTCGCCGAGGTCACCAATCGTAGATGCGCCGTCAAAAAGAGAGCCTACTGCTTGGCGTTGAGTTTCGGGCGGACTGCTGATCCCTGAAAAGAGTGCTCTCTCGAAACTCTTGTAAGCCTCGGCGTAGGCTTGTTGCAGGCTGATAAGCTCCTGATCGGAGACACCCGCGGCGCTGATAGCGGCAATCCGTCGATCCCAGCCGAAGTTGTCCTTTGTACTTGAGTAACGAGCTACGGTGTCGAGCAACGCGACAAGGAACTCACGATTCCGGCTGTTGCGGGAGGAGGTAAAAACACTGCCGTTGTGGGAGGACGTGATAATAGCGAGAAGCACGATGCCGGCAAATGTGACACCAAGGGTCCAAAGCCACGCACGGGCCGGTATCCGAGCTAGAACCGACGGCGACGCGACGGAAGCAGATCCCGCCGTCAGGCGCGGCTGAGGAAGTGGGGACGGCGTGCTTACCGCCGGTGTGGGCACCGTAAAACCTTGATCACAGGAGGGGCATACAACGTGTTTCCCTGCAACAGATGAGTCGGCAGCTATAGATTGGCCGCAGTGGACACAGAAGAACTTGATTTCGTGATTCATGATGCGGCATTTTCGAGTCCAAGCATCTGACTACGCCGCAGGCGTCGCCTTCTGCTGGCGGATGACCATCTTGGCGAAGGTCTCGACGGTGAAGAGCTTCGCGATCTCGGCGGCTTTCACGGGGGACTTGATGCGGTCGGCGGGGACTTCGCTGAGGAATTCGCGCAGGCGCTGCTCGCCGGCGGG
>JAYTYG010000394.1:0-6449 GCA_043742585.1 Spartobacteria bacterium | reverse complement strand
AATGATAATTCCAGCGCTCCGCCACATTTTTCGAACGCAAGACGCAGAGGCGCAGACAATGTGGGGAAGGCCAAACTCCCAAGCCCCGCTCTCCGCCGTTGGTCACTCGATGACGCAGATCACCCAAAATACATTTGAGGTCGCACGCCACTTGCCATCCCACGCCCTTCCCACGCCCTTCCCACGCTCATCCCTCCGTGCCACCCGCCCCCCTCTGCGGCTCCGCGCCTCTGCGTTACAATAATCGGGAATGCTCAACCGCCTCAAGAAACGAGGCGAATCGCGGTCGCCAACCCAACGCCCGCAAGCGCTGGTTGCTGACCCGCTTATTGGTCCAGCCACGTTTACGATTCAAATCGATCTCCGCCGAAGCTGGCAACGGGCGCTCGAAATGCCGAGCCAACCATTCATACACCGCCAACTGCTGAAGCGGCAGGTCGTCACTGAGATTAAACACTCCTAAACACCCTGCTTCAACCAGACACAGCAACCCGGAAGCAATGTCATCGCGATGAATCTGGTTAATCCAGCGCTGACCGTCGCCCTCCACGCGCGCCTCCCCGTTTAAAAACTTCTTCAACAAGACCGACCGGGCCGGACCGTAAATCCCCGCCAACCGTGCCACAACGCCCCCACCCGCGCACACCAAACGCTCCGTCTCGCAAAGCACATGGCCAGTCTCCCGATCCGGCGCAGCCGCACTCTCCTCATTGACCCATTGCCCGTCAGTCTGCGCATAAACCGAAGTGCTGCTCGTGAACAGCAGCCGGACGGGCGCCAGCACTTCCACTAAATTCCGCACCCCTTCGAGATACACGGCCCGATACTGCTCGGCCCCACCCCGGCCGCTGCTTGCGCAATGAATCACCGCATCGAGCCCCTGCAAATACGGCGCGGCCGACAGGGCCGCACGATCGCAAATATCCACCACCACCACCGCAAACGGCTCCGCTTGCAGGAGGCTCGCGGATTCCGCGGAATGAGTCCCCCCGATCACCTCCCAGCCTTGGGCATGGAACAATCGCGCAGTCGCCAGTCCGGCGAAACCGCATCCGGCAATAAACACACGTTTCATAAAAGAAAAAGCGAAGTCACGTGGAGGTCTAAGCTGGGGAAATATGCAGCAGCCTTGAAAACCAATGAAAGGCCTGATTCTTGGCCGTTGGCAGCCGAAACGCAGGCCTCAGTTGCGGACGGGGTCTTTCGACTCCGGCCTCGCGGTGCTCGCCCTCCGCTCAAGATGACTGTGCTTTTCATGGTTCTACTCGGACCTCTGGTCCGCGTTCTTGTCAGCATTCTGGCCCGCGTACACGATCTCCACTCAGAAATTACCGCCATAAATTGCAGCTGAGCACACCAGCGCCCCCCTTCATATCTCTGCGGCTCCGCCGCTCTGCGTTAAATCCCTATTTCCGCACGGCTGCAGCGGACGCCTGATAAGCAAACGCCAAACGCGTGTAGTAGAGCCGTATCTTTTTGCCATCGCGGATGAGCCAATGCTCTTCCAGATCTCCCACCTTCGCGCTGCGTTTCCGGATACGACCTCCCTCCAAATCCGACTTATTAAAACTCACCAACAACAGATTCGCCCCATACTGCGCCTTCTCCGGGAACCAGAGTTCATACATCAAACTGCGCCCGCCAAACAGGTGAGCCCCGGTGGTTTCGGCCACGGAGACATTGCGATCGCTGGAATAAAAAGCGGCTTCACTGGCGATAAAATTTCGATCCAACCCCACCACAAGCAAACGCTCCCCGGCAGGAATCTGCAGGCGCGCCGCCGCCTTCGCGGCCTCGATCTGATGGCCCATTTCCGACCAACCCACAGGCAACAACTCGAGATTGGCGGAATAACCCAGGCCCGGCAGCCCCTTGGCAAGATACTGAAGTTGCACAACGTAAACGAGCGGGAACACCACCAGGGTGACCGCCCAGCCCATGCGTAAAAACCGGCGCCCTTGCCAATTGGAAGCCAGAGTGGCGGCGATGACCGGCAGGAGCGCCAGCCAGAGCGGGCCGGTCCAGTTCAACTTCACGCGATGAGTGAAGCTAAAGAACAGAAAAACCGTCAACGGGAGCAACGTGAAAACCCTGGCAAACAATCGACGCCGCGCGCCCGCCGGATCCGCCGACTCGGAGCGCAACAGATCACTCGCCGCCGTGACAAACCCCACCGGGGTCAGAAGCGCCAGCATCGCCCCCAACAGCTCGTGGGTGGAAAAGCGGCGCGCCTCAGCGACGCGATCCTTGCTCTGAAAAGCAAACGAGATCCAATGATGCGCGGCATTCCAAAAGATCACCGGTGAAAAAATCAGCATTGAAAGCGCCACCGCCCCATAAGGAGCCAGGCGCAGAAACCAGAACCGCGATGGCGCATCGAGCACCATGAAAACCAGAGCGGACACCCCCACCAGAGCGATCGTGTATTTGGAGAGCATCCCCAGCCCGAGGCAAATCCCCACACCCAGCCACGCCCGCGCGCTGGAGCCGAAGAAAACCCGGGCCAGAAAATACAGAGCACCGGCCCAACAAGCCGTGAGCGGCGCGTCGGGAGTGATCATGAACCCGATCATAAAAAAGAACGGGAGCACCTGTGCCAGGAGAGCAGCAAAAACAGCTTCCCGACGCCCGTAGAAAAGCAGGGTCGAGCGGTAAACAAAAAAGGTCGCAATCAGAGAACACGGCAGCGTGCAAATCCGCACCCCGAATTCCGTCTCCCCAAAAATCCGGGTCCCGAGATGAATCAACCAAGCCACCATTGGAGGATGGTCGAGGTAGCCGATATCGAGATGCTTGGCGTAATTCCAATAATAGGCTTCCTCCGGAAAAAGATCCGCGAAGCCGCTGTAAATCAGGCGCAATAAAATCAGCCCGACGCCCAGCGCGAGCGCCCAAGCTATGCCGGGCGCGCGTGCCGGGGCGCCATCGCCCGCTTGAAGATCGTTCATTTCAGAGCGACCCCCGTGCCGGGGCTGGGGCTGGTCAGTTTGCTTTGCACGCCGCTCGCAGCGCTCGCGTCACGTTCCGCGTAACTTTCGCAAACCGCATTGTAAACCTGATCCACGCTAATGCGCTGCATACAGATGTTATTCTGACAGGGCGACTGCCGGTTGTTCAGCGCACTCACGCAGGGACTGCACGCCACTCCGGCCCAAATCGGTTTGTTCCTCGGCGTCATGGCCGAAAACAAAAGCGGCGTTTCCGGCCCGAACAGAGTCACCGTATGAATCGGCGTCAAAGACGCAAAATGCGCGGGACCGCTGTCATTGGTCACCAGCACGTCCGCCAAACCGTATAAAATCAGCAACTGCCGCAAACTGGTTTTGCCCGCCAACGAAAAGCAACGCGAGGTGCCGACCTGCCCCACCAAGGCATCGACCGCAGGGGCCTCTTCCCCAGCACCTGTGAAAACGATCCGCACCTCGGGGAACCGCGCGAGCAAGCGCCGACCGAGCTCCACATACGAGTCGCGGCTCCAGCGCCGGAGCGGGAGCAGATCGCTGGCATTGGCGTTGAGCAAAATAATCGGAGGGACAGTAGTTAACCCCGTGTAACTTTCAATGAGCCGTTCCACCACCTGCACCTCCTCGGCCGCTGGCCCAAAATACGGCAACGCGTCGTCGGAACGCGGCGGCAAAATATCAAACCTCGGGAAACTTTCCGGCGCCACATCCAGCGCATCCACCAGCAACGCGAAAGTCGGCGTCGTATGCAGATGCGGATTATAGCGCACGCGATGGGTCATCAAATTCCCTCGATACGGGCCTTCGCCGAAAAACGCATGAAAGCCGACGCGAATTTTCGCGCCGGAGAAATAAGCGAACAAGGCCGAGGAACGGGCAAAAAATTCCAGATCCACCACCGCATCGATTCCTTTGCGGCGGAGCCCCGCCAGGGCGGCGATGGAACTGCGGACGAGCCCCAGGAAGCTATCGCTGCACACGGTGATGACGTTCTCCCGGGGGATGACGCCGAGCACATCGACGATGAAACGGTTGTCCTCAAACACAGCCATGTAGACGTTCTCGCGGCCGACGCGCTCCACGGCTTTTTTGAGGGCGAGATGAGCGAGCACGGTGGAGCCTTGCTCGGCGAGTTTAATGAATAAAATCGAGCGCACGGGGCGTGGGGCAGCCCGCCAATGATCAGTTAAATAACGTAAACCAGTCGCCAAGGCGCAGGAAGGCACGCCCAACCACCGATCAATTTGCAGCATTTTTCTGACATTCACCCGCCAATGTTTACAGCCTGCGGGACCGGGAACAACCTCGAAAAACCCGCAAAGGAAATCTGCGCCGCTTCCAGAGGCGTTTCGCCCGGTGGCGAGAATCCCGCGTGCGTTGTGCGGCCGTCGGGGCCGACGGCGCGCCCAGCAGGCGAAACAAGGACAGACGCCCGTTAAAACGGCACCCCATCATCGTCGTAATGCGGCGTGTAGGCCTTCTTCGACGGTTTCCGCTCCCGGCCGCCCTTCTCCCAACTCGCGATGAGGGCATCCAGCTCCCGCAATATTGTTTTTTGATCTGCGATATCCGACTCAAACTTCCGCGCCAAACGCGTGCGCACCAACTCGCGATCGGCCCCGGCGGCGAACTGCCAGGCCGGATCCTTTTTCGCCGCCCGCAGGTTGCGCTGAGTCTCGTTAAACGAGCGCCGCAACTCGCGCAAAACCGCGCGCATTTGAAACAAGCTCGTATGCTCGCCCACGGCATTCGACATCACATCAGTGAGCGCCAGCAGGACTTCGAGCCGCTCCAGATTTCCGTGTCCGTAAGCCTCCTGCACTTCATGCCAGAGCCCGGTGGCAGCCGCGTTGGCGTCCGCGCGCGCATCGGGATGCAATCGGCGCACGAGAATCCGATAGATCTCCTTGATCCTCAAATGAACAGGCTTTGACGGAGCGGACGCCTGCGCAGACTTGGCCGCAGCCCCCTTTGGCTCCGGCTCCGCGTCCATATCGGCTTTGAATTCCGCGAACCGTTTCGCGTAATCCTGCTCGCTCAAATCCTCAGGATCAATGCCCTTGGCCACTTTCAAATACTCGCGAAAAAACCGTTCCGCCTGACCCTCCCAAAACTTCTCATTATCCGAGGCCGCATCCCGCCGGGCATCCTCGTCCGCACCATCCCGGGGCGGCGGAGGCGGTGCCGCGCGGCGCTCCTGGACAGTCTTGAAAGCGGCCTTGTGAGAGCGTGCGCCGCCGAAAGCCACTTCAATCTTCACCGCCTGAATCAGCGCGTCCCGCTCCCGGACCAGCGTTTGGAGCTGCGTCAACTCACTGACCGCCGGCCCAAAATTTGTCGCCCGCCAACCCCGAAACGCCGGCAAATCCTCCCGTTCAAAACGCGTCCATTCCGCGCGCACCCGCTCGAGCCGCGCCATTTCCCAAGTGCAATCCGAGCCCGTTTTATTGCGCAACGGCGCTTGATCGATCGCCACCATACGCCGATCTGCGGTATGCCCCGGCTCTCCGGAATACCGCGGCGACCCCTTGCGCGCAGACTGGGGCGCAGACGCTTTTTTTTTCCTAGGCTTACGATCTCCCATATTCATGGCGCGCAAGTTAATCCACGGCACCCTGAATGCGAGCCTCCATCGCTCAATCTGATTTTTGGGGCAAAGGCGCCGGACACCTTACGCGCCGGCTCCGAGCCGCTCGTGACCGCTCGGCTAACGCCGCTGCCCCCCTTTTTTTTTGCGCTCGACCTCCCGGCGTTGATTACGGATCTCTCACCCATGTTCTCACATATCGTCATTTTCTGGACTCACCCTGACAAGTCCGACGCCGCTGACGCCCTCGTCGCTGGCGCCGAAAAATATCTGCGCTCCATCCCTGGCATCTGCAGCTTTCATGTCGGAGTCATGGCGCCGAGCGACCGCCCGGTTGTGGATCAAAGCTATCAAGTGGCCTTGAACCTTCAGTTCGCCAACAAAGACGCCGAGAGCGACTACCAAGTGCATCCGCTCCACCTCGAATTCATCGAGAAAATCTAT
Source organism: Spartobacteria bacterium (assembly GCA_043742585.1). Taxonomy (GTDB): domain Bacteria; phylum Verrucomicrobiota; class Verrucomicrobiia; order Chthoniobacterales; family Chthoniobacteraceae; genus CAIURC01. The sequence continues at coordinate 455 of JAYTYG010000394.1, read as the reverse complement.
AAGCCCAACTGTCTACGCGCCCGCATCTACGACTTCGAGTAGACGCACGATCGGCCGGCCCCCCACTGCGCAGCCATTCAAACCTTCGTTTAACGGCGACTTAACCGCCGAAACAGCCAAATCCCCAGGCCCAGACATAGGACATTCGGCACCCAAACCACATACTCCGGATAAAACTTCGGATTACTCCGGACCGTGTCAGCCAGGATGATAAAGAAGAAATAAACAAACGCCACGACCAGGCTTAGCATGAAACCAATGGAGGTTTCCTTGCGATGCGCGGTGATGGCCAACGGCACCCCGATCAGACCAAACGCAAAAGTGGCGAGCGCAAATGAAAAGCGTTTACTCACCTCGGTGCGCGTGGCGGATCGCTCCTCGGATTTCTTAATGTTTTCCTTCGCTAGTTTCTCTGGGTTCAACTCCTTACTCGACGGCGGTTCAGCTGCGTTGAG
>JAYTYG010000393.1:0-4469 GCA_043742585.1 Spartobacteria bacterium | reverse complement strand
GTCAACGAGCCTCCGCCCGGGAGCGTTCCGAGAGATATTTAATTTCTTTGATTGAAGATGAAAACAAACCGAATCCTGCTCGCCGATGACGACGATAATTTCCGCGAAATCGCGGCCTTCTTCCTGCGCCAGGCGGGCTACGATTGCGTGTGCGCCCCCGATGCCGCCACCGCCATGCAACTGCTCGGGGCCTCCGAGTTTGATCTGCTCATTTCCGACATCGAAATGCCGGGCAACCATAACCTCGAACTGATTCATCACCTCGCGCACAGCGCCAGAGGTTTGCCTTGCATCCTCCTGACGGGCCACCCCACCGTGCAGACCGCCATCCAGTCCGTGCAGCTTCCGGTCGTGGCTTACCTGGTGAAACCGCCGAAGCCAGTCGAATTGCTCGAAGTGGTGCGCCAGTCCATCGAGCGCTTCCACACCTACCAGGCGGTGGCCGCCAATCGCCAGCGGCTCCAGGAATGGTCGCGCGATCTGGAGCGCATCGAAGAACTGCTGCGCCAGTCCCAGGGAGAAGCCGCCACCGATTCGGTGAATGATTATCTGGCGCTCACGTTTCAAAACTTTCTCGCTTCTTTACTGGACTTGCACAAGACCATGGAGGCTCTCGGCCAGCAGGAAAGCAAGAGCGGAGCCTTGTCGAAAGTCCCGCTCGTCGAAGCGTTGAAAGAGACCATCGAAGTCCTCGCAAAAACGAGGCAATCCTTCAAGTCCAGGCAACTGGCCGAACTGCGCCGCAAACTGGAGACGCTGATCCAGACGCGATAGCTGGCGTGGAGGGGGCAGTTTAGAACTTGTCCGGGGTGGCTCGGGCAGGCGCAAACGGAGGCCGACCCGCCGCGCGAAATGTTTTTTCACAATTTTTCAAATCCAAGTTAATTTTATTCAATTCCTACCGATAGCTTTTCTCGGAAGGCTCGCAACACGGTTGTGAGCAGCTTTCTCGGGCAAGCGTAAGGGCCTGCAAGTCGAAGGCACAATCGGATCACTCGCTCCCGGAGCAGGGTGATTCGGTTGTGCCTTTTTTGTTTTTCGGAAAGCAGTTATGAATTTTAAAAATTGGAATAATCTGACCGCGGCTCCACAGCGGCGCCCTGGCGGCCCGGGAACTGGGCGGCTGCCTGAGCGTGCAGAGCGACGGCCCCGGGCAGGGCGCCGTCTTCACCCTCGAACTGCCCGCGACCCCTCACTGTCGTAATTAATATGAGCATTCACACCCCGGCCAACCGCCGCATTCTTGTCATCGACGACAACCACGCCATCCACAGCGATTTCCGCAAGATTCTGGAAGCGCCCAAAACCAACGATCAGCTGGACGAGATGCGGGCCGCGCTGTTCAGCGATCTGGAGGAGACTCCCGCCCTGGCCGGCTACGAAATTGATTCCGCCTTCCAGGGCGAGGAAGGCTTGCAGCGCGTGCATGAGGCGCTGCAAGCGGGCCGTCCCTATTCCATGGCGTTCGTGGATGTGCGGATGCCGCCCGGCTGGGACGGGATCGAGACGATCTCCAAAATCTGGGAAGTGTATCCCGACCTGCAGGTCGTGATCTGCACGGCCTACTCGGATTATTCGCTCGAAGAGATGCTCGCCAGACTCGGGCACTCGGACCGGATGGTCATCCTCAAGAAACCCTTCGACAACGTCGAGGTGCTGCAACTGGCCAACGCCCTGACGGAAAAATGGCGGCTCACCCAGGCGGCTCGGATCAAGCTGGAAGATTTGGAGAACGTCGTCGTGGATCGCACTCGCGAGTTAACGAATGCGAATGAAATGCTCCAGGCCGAAATCGTCGAGCGCACTCGAGCCGAGGTGTCGTTGCGGACGACCCAGGAGAAACTCAGCCATCTGCTGGCGAAAAGTCCGGTGGCGATTTACTCCGCGAAGATCGAAGGGCCGGCGTTGCGACCCACCTGGGCCAGTGAAAACATCACCTTCATGATGGGCTGCAGCGTCGAGGAATGGTGCCAGCCCCAGTGGCACGCCGAGCATCTCCATCCCGCAGATCGGGGAGCGCATGCGGCCAGCCTCGTGCAGCTCTTTACTCAGGGCCAGAGCAGCGGCGAGTGTCGTTACCGGCACCGGAACGGCACCTATTATTGGGTGCGGGATGATCGCAAATTGTTGTGTGACTCGGAAGGCCGGCCAGTGGATATCGTCGGCGCGTGGATCGACATCACCGATTGCATGCAGCTCCAGGAACAACTGCGGCAAGCGCAGAAGATGGAGGCCATCGGACAGCTCGCGGGCGGAGTGGCGCATGACTTCAACAATCTCCTCACGGTCATTCAGGGATACACGCACCTGTTGCTGAAGGACGGTCCTCCTAATGCAAAATCGGTCGAGTCCTTGAATCAGGTGAATGCCGCCGCGGAGCGTGCCGCCACGCTGACGCGGCAACTCCTCGCTTACAGCCGCAAGCAGGTGATGCAGTCGCGCGACCTTGATTTGAATGAGTTGGTTGAGCACCTCACCAAAATGCTCCATCGCCTGCTGGGGGAAGACCTGGCTCTGCAAATCCAGTTGTCTCCCGGCCTCCCGGCCATCCACGCGGATCACGCGATGGTGGAACAAATCATCATCAACCTGGCCGTGAATGCGCGCGATGCCATGCCCGCGGGCGGCACCCTGTCCATCCGCACGGCGGCGATCGAGATCGACAACGCTTCGATTCAGGGCAAACCGGAAGCCCGCGCCGGCTCTTTCATTTGTCTGAGTGTCACCGACGTGGGCTGCGGCATTGCTCCCGAAATTCTCTCGCGCCTGTTCGAACCTTTTTTCACCACCAAACCGGTCGGCCAAGGGACTGGTCTTGGTTTGGCCACGGTTTACGGGATCGCGAAGCAACACCTGGGCTGGGTCGAAGTCGAGAGCGAAGTTGGCCGGGGGAGTACCTTCAAGGTTTATCTGCCCAAAGCCGCCAAATCCACCGAGGTTTTGCCTCCTGCCAAAACTGCACCGCAAATCGCGTGTGGAGGAAGCGAAACAATTTTGCTGGTCGAAGATGAAAAGGCTTTGTGCGAGCTGTCCCGACTGGTGCTCGAGCGTTGCGGCTACAAAGTGCTCGAAGCCGGCTGCGGGCCGGAGGCGCTCCGGGTCTGGCAGGAACACGGATCCGAAATCGATCTGCTGCTCACCGACATGGTGATGCCCGATGGCCTGACTGGCCGCGAACTGGCCAAAAAATTGCAGGTGGAAAAACCACGCCTCAAAGTGACTTACACGAGCGGCTACAGCCTGGATCTGATCGGGCGGGATTTCAAACTCGAGGAAGGATTGAACTTTCTCCCCAAGCCCTATCACCCGCAAAAACTCGCCCAGGTAGTCCGCGCTTGTCTGGATGACGACTCAAAGATTGTGTGCTCATGAACCTGATGATCAAAATCCATCGCCAAATCAAACTGCGGGCCGGATGGCCGCGCCCGTTGAAAAAAGTGGCGCTGATCGCCGCCCTGCTTTGCGGCCTCGCCCCGGCGCGGTTGTGGCCCGGCTCGGCGGGGGCCGGGAGAACGACTCCAGATCCTTCGACCAACGCCGTCATGGGCCAGGGCGAGCCAATCAAACCCTTGCCCCTCGAAGTGCCTCTGGATCGGCGCAAAGTCGAGCTGGGCCGGAAACTGTTTCACGAGCCGATGCTTTCCAAAGACAACACGATCTCCTGCGCCAGTTGCCATGCGCTCAGCCAGGGCGGCGTGGACCGTCTGGTTCAATCCATCGGCATCAACAAAACGCCGGGGCCGATCAATGCCCCGACCGTGTTCAACAGCGGCTTCAGCTTTCGGCAATTCTGGGACGGCCGCGCTGAATCGCTCGAGGAGCAAATCGAAGGGCCCACGCGGGCCGCCGGGGAAATGGGTTCCACCTGGGAGGATATTCTGAAAAAGCTGCGCGCTTCGCCGCTTTACTCCGAGGCTTTCAAAAAAATTTATCCCGAGGGCGTGCAGCGCCAGAATATCAAGGACGCCATCGCGCAATTCGAGCGCTCGCTCTTCACGCCGAATTCCCGGTTCGACAAATTTCTGCGCGGCCGCGAGAGCGCGCTGACGGCGGAGGAAAAAGAGGGTTACCGCAAGTTCAAGCAGTACGGCTGCTCCAGTTGCCACCAGGGCGTGAACGTCGGCGGCAACATGTTCGAAGCGCTGGGGGCGATGGCTGATTATTTTGGCGAGCGCGGCAACATCACCAAAGTGGATCTGGGCCGCTTCAACGTGACCGGGAAAGCGGAGGACAAATTTGTTTTCAAGGTGCCGAGCTTGCGCAACGTGGCGCTGACGGCGCCCTATTTCCACGATGGCTCGGCGCAAACCCTGGAAGCCGCCGTGAAAGTGATGAGCAAATACCAACTGGGCCGCCAGCTTTCGGATCGCGATGTTTCGGACATCGTCCAGTTTCTCAAGACGCTTACGGGCGAGTACGAGGGCAAATCTTTATGAAATTGTTCACGGGCAAAAATATTTTGTTGGGAA
>JAYTYG010000392.1:0-6434 GCA_043742585.1 Spartobacteria bacterium | reverse complement strand
CAATATCTCGGTGCGGCCTGAGGGGCAGCAGGAGCTCGGCACCAAGATCGAGATCAAGAACATGAACTCCATCAGCGGGGTGCGGCGGGCCATCGCGTTTGAAATCCAGCGCCAAACCGAGGCCTTGGCTCGCGGCGAATCTTTGGTGCAATCCACTCGGCGCTGGGATGATGGCGCCGGTCAAACCACTCAGATGCGGATCAAGGAGTCTTCTCATGATTACCGCTACTTCCCGGACCCGGATTTGCTTCCGGTGGATACCCGGGTGTTCATGGACGAGGTGCGATCCAAGCGCCCGGAATTGCCTGGGGAAAAGCGCGAACGTTTCGTAAGCGCTTTTGGTGTCACTGGTTACGACGCCAACGTTCTGGCGAGCGACGCGGCTTTGGCCGATTATTTCGATGCCGCAGCGCGCGGCGCCAAAAAGCCAAAGAACATCGCCAACTGGGTGATCAATGATTTGCTCAGTGCCCTGGCCGGTGCCGGGTTGGGGATCGGCCAGTCGCCCGTGACGGCGTTGAATCTGGACGCCTTGGTGAACTTCATCGACGAAGGCAAAATCAGTGGCAAACAAGGCAAGGAGGTTTTTGCCGAGATGTTCGCCACGGGGAAGACTGCGGCGACGGTGATCGACGAGCGCGGGCTCAAGCAGGAGAGCGATACCGGGGCGATCGAGTTGCTATGCGCGCAGGCGATCGAGGCTAATCCGAAAGCGGTGGCGGAATATCGCGCGGGGAAACTGGCGTCGATCAATTTTCTCAAGGGCCAGGTCATCAAGCTCTCGCAGGGCAAAGCTAATCCGAATGTGGTGGGCGAGATTTTGGCGGCCAAACTTTCCCAGGTCTGAGCCGTCATGACGAATGACGAATGACGAACACCGATGGCGTGAGGCCTGAAGGCATCTCTTCCGCCTTCCCTTCATACTTCATAATTCATCCTTCATAATTCCGCCCCGCCCCCCCTCTCCGCCGAGCCACGCCACGTGAGTTCAGTGGTCTTGCCGTGGGCGGGATGCTGCGGGTCGTGCGCGTGGAGCGTGAGTGTCGCGCCCCGTTCCGAGAGTTTCGCGGCGACCCAGCCGGTGACTTCGGTGTCCGCAAAGGGATAGGCGACGGCGGGTAGGTTTACGAGGTGTAGGCCGTCCTTTTCGGCGATGCGCCAAGTGTGGGTGTGGCCGAAGAAAAGCGCCTTCACATGGCGGCGCGGCAGCACGATGGCGAGCAGCTCTTCGCTGTCCTTGAGGGCCGGTTTCGTGTCCCGGACGCTGGAGACGGGGTTGTGATGCACCATGACGAGGGCGGGCTTGTCAGTGCGTGCGTCGAGCGCCTTTGCCAGCCATGCGCGCTGTTCCTCGCCGAGGACGCCATGGGACTGGTTCACTTCGTCCAAGGAGTCGAGCAGGAACCAATTCGCGTGGGCTCCTTCGACCACTGAGACCTGCCGGCTCGCCAGCGGCGGGGCGGCCGGGCGCGCGTTTTTTAGCGTTCGCCAAAACACGTCACGGTTGTCGTGATTACCCAGGGTCAGGTGCAGCGGCAGCCCGGCTTCGCGGAGCGGGGCGATGAGCTGGCTGAAGGTCGCGTAGTCTTCGGCAAGGCCACTGAGGCGCGCGCAGTCGCCGTTCACGAAGACGCCTGCGGGCCGCGAGGCCAAGACGCTTTGCACCGCGGTCTCGAGGTGCGCGGTCATGTTTACGCCACGGTTGAGCTCCGCCCGGTCGGCGGCGATGTGGGTGTCGGAAAGCAGCGCCCAGAGATCGGGGTCGCCCTCAGCGGTGTGCAGCGACGGGACGATGAGCAATCCGGCGCTTGCCGCGATGGATCGGCGGAGAAATGCGCGGCGCGTGATCGGGGGAATGTGAAGCGGCATACGGCACGGATACACTTTCCTCAGGCCGCGTGCAATTCATCGACCCGGCCTCTGGCGCCGCATCTCCGATCCATTAGAAGCTCAGCTCCAAAGGCGCAACCTCTGAGGAAGGATGAATAAAGAGCAGCCCCCGGGGCTGAACTGCACCTGGGTTTGCCTAATCTTCATCATTCATCATTTGTCCTGCACAATTCCTATTCGGGCGCGGTTGGCGTAGATGCTTTGCCGCCAGCGCTTTATGGGCGTCGCGGTGCGACGCAAGGAGTCTGTCGGAGTTAGCGTGAGCAAAAGTCGCTTTTTTAGCCCCATGACGCCTCTAAGAGTCGAAAGCTCAAGGTCACTGAGAAATGAAAATCCTACATCCGATTGTCAGGCGCGAAAAATGGTAAGTCCGACTGACTCCCAGTGCTTTGTCCCGCGAGCTTTGCTGGGTAGCCGCTACGGCGTCATAAGTCCCATGCTTCTGATTGTACCCATTGGTCCCCTCAAATCACGCGTGAGAGACAACTGGGGAAGTGCGATGCCTGACCCCTGTGACCTTTGTGGCGGCTGGCGCCCAGTGAAAAAACTACGCGTGAATATTGAAATCCAAACACTGATCGAGCGGGCAACGGCCGAGCTGCGCGCCAAACAATCCGACGGGCGCCCGCACGCCAAGAGCAAGCGGCGCGTGGAGCTGGCGTCGACTATAGATCAGGCAATGCAGGAATTAAGCGCCGGGGATTCAACAGCGATCGGGACGCTATATCTCACATTCGCGCCGAGGAGTGATTGGGATGAAGTCAATGGTAGCGCAGAGATTGGAATAAAGTTGTCTGAACTTTTATATCCGCATTGGGCGGCTATCCGGTAAACGTTGCTTATCGGCTTGGTAGCTAATGGTTTCGATGTAAATCGTATAACCATTGTAATATCCGGCGTTCCGACCACGGTTGTATTCCATTCGCCAGATCCAGGAACCCCACGTGGCCGCCCGACTCGGGCGCTTCCAATGTCAGCCAGCGGCTCCGCTCGGCGGCGGCCCAGGGATAGGATGCCTCGGTTAGGAAGGGGTCGTTGCGGGCATTTAAGAGCAGGGTCGGCAGCTCAATGCCCGGCAGGTATCGGAGCGAGCTGGCCTGGGTCCAATAATCCGAGGCATCGCGAAAGCCGAAGATTGGGGCGGTGAATCGGCCGTCGAATTCTTCCAGGGTGCAGAGTTGATGAATCGCCCGCAGATCGAGCTGGTTGGGGAACTGTTTTGCTTTGGCTTGGATCTTGGCGCCCATTGTTTTGATGAAACGCTGTCTATAGATCCGGTTGCTCAAGTTTTTATCAATGGCGCGCGCGCTGCTGGCCAGGTCGACCGGGGCGGAAATGGCGACGGCTGCTTGGATGGCAGGGTCGGGCTGGGATTCGCCGAGGTATTTGAGGGTGAGATTACCGCCGAGGCTGTAACCGATGAGGACGATCTGTGAATAATCGAGCGTTGCACGTTTGATCACGGCCCTTAGATCGCGCGTCTCGCCGCTGTGATAGGTGAGGAGCAGACGGTTGGGTTCGCCGCTGCAACTCCGCAGATTCCAAGCCAAGGCATCCCAACCGGCCCCGGCCAGCGTGTGCGCCATGCCTCTGATGTAACCGGTGTTGGAGGAACCTTCGAGCCCATGGGAGAGGAGGGCCAGGCGGTTCGAGCCTGCGCGCAGCCAGTCGAGATCCAGAAAGTCGCCGTCGGCAAGTTCCAGGCGTTCCCGCTGCCACAGGTCGGGGAAGCGGCGCGGGAGCAGGACGGGAAGGATGGATTGCAGGTGCCCGTTTCGGAGCCAAGCTGGGGAACGGAACTGGGAGTCAATGACGGGCATGGGCGCGCTGGAAGTATGAATTATGAAGGATGAGTTATGAATGATGAAGATTCGGAGAACACAGGCGCCGTAAAGCCCGAAGCAACTTGTCATTCCTTCATAATTCATCCTTCGAAAGCGCCGCGTTGCCGGGCGGGTATTTCGATTCTGGATATTTCAGGAATGGGCGTTTGAATGCTGGGATCATTATGCAAAAAATTGCCGTCATAGGTTCGGGTGCGGTCGGTTGTTACTACGGCGGGATGCTCGCGGCGGCGGGCCGGGAAGTGCATTTCCTGATGCGCTCGGATCTCGCCGTGGTCCGGGAGAACGGTCTGAAAATTGAAACCGGCGGTCGTCTCGTGCATATCCAACCGGCATTTGCGCATGGCTGCGCGGAGGAGATTGGAGCGTGTGACCTGGTCATTATCGCTATAAAAACAACCGCTAACGATGCGTTGGAAAAGCTCCTGCCTCCGTTGCTGGGGCCTGGGACCACTTTGATCACGCTCCAGAATGGCTTGGGAAATGAAGAGTTTCTCGCCGCACGCTGGGGCGCGGACCGGGTCTTGGGAGCGCTCTGTTATATCTGTTTAAACCGGGTCGCACCCGGGGTCATCGCGCATTATGGCGAGGGTTCGACTTCGATTGGGGAGTTTGGTCGGGCGCCGGGTCCACGGGCGCGGGCGCTGGCGGAGGCCTGGGCGTCGGCGGGTGTGGGGACGAGCGTGGTGGAGAATTTAATTAATGAGCGTTGGCGTAAGCTTGTATGGAATATCCCGTTTAACGGGTTGTCTGTTGCCGCCGGCGGCGTGGCTGTCGACGAGATTTTGGCCGATGCCGGGCTGCGGATCGTGGCCCGGGAGTTGATGGGCGAAGTGCTCCAGGCCGCGCACGGGCTTGGCGAGGAGATTCCCGAGAGTTATGCGGATTTCCAAATCGCGCGCAGTTGGGAGATAGGAGCGTATAAACCGTCGAGCCTGATTGACTGGGAGTTGAGGCGCCCGCTGGAAGTCGAAGCGATCTGGGGTGAGCCGTGGCGTCGGGGCGTGGCGGCCGGGGCGACGATGGATCGCTTGGAAATGCTTTACCGTTTGTTGCATCGGATTGACCTGAAAAACAAACGTTTATGATCGAATCGATCGATGGCTGCGCCCGCTGGATCAGCTCAGAGTCGCCCCCGGAATGGGGCATCGTACTCGGATCTGGTCTGGGCCAGTTCGTGGCCGGTCTGGAGGTGGAGGGGGTTTTCGATTACGCGGATATTGAGGGCATACCCAAGTCTCGGGTGCCTGGCCACGCGGGGCGGTTTGTGGTGGGAACGCTGGCGGGGGTGCGGGTCATCGTGGCGCAGGGCCGTGCTCATTTGTATGAGGGCTGGAGCGGGGCGGAGGTGACTGAGGGGGTCCGTTTCATGGCGGCGCTGGGGGTGCGCCGGCTGGTGCTCACCAATGCTGCGGGGACGCTCAATGCCGGGCAGGCGCCCGGAAACTGGATGCTGATCAGCGATCAGTTGAATCTGACCGGCACGTCGCCGTTGCTGGGAGGTGCGAACTTCAAGGACATGTCGGCGATCTATGGAGTGGCGCTGCGGGACCGGTTTAAGGCGGCCGCATTGGCGCTCGGGATGCCGCTTTTTGAAGGCGTTTATGCGGGGGTGCTCGGCCCGCAATATGAAACGCCCGCTGAAATCCGGATGCTGCGGACATTGGGCGCGGATGCGGTGGGGATGTCGACCGTCCTGGAGTCGATCCAGGCGCACGCCCTGGGTTTGGAGGTGGTGGGGTTTTCGTGTTTGACGAATTGGGCCGCGGGTTTGAACCCAGAGCCGCTCTCCCACGCGGAGGTGATTGCAACAGGGGGGCAATCCGCCCAGGCATTTATCCGCCTGCTTTCGGCGGTGCTCGGCGCCAGATAGCGGGCTGTCCGGCTGAGCTTACCTAAAACTTGAAGAGCCTTACTCCATGGACCGGGAACGGGGTTCGCGGTCTTTGGTGGTGGCAGTGGATGGGACGGTGACGAAGGGGCCGCCTTCGAGGGGCGCGGTCTTGCTGAAGGCCACGTCGGGCATGTCGCTGGGGCGTCCGGCTAATGGGAAGTCCTTGCGCAATGGAAAAAAGGGGTATCCATCCCACATCAAGATCCGGCGCAGATCGGGATGGCCGGAGAATTTGATGCCCATCATGTCGAAGATTTCGCGTTCATGCCAGTCGGCGGTGCGCCAGACGTCGCTGATGGTTGGGACGCTGAGATCATCTTCGGAGACCACGAGTTTCAAGCGAAGATGAACTGCGCTTGTCATGGAGTAGAGTTCGTAGACGACTTCAAACCGGGGTTCGTTGCCGAAGTTATCGACACTGGAGATGTCGATCAGGGAATCGAAACCGAGTTCGGATTTGCAGCAACGGGCGATGGCGTTGATGTCGTTGCGATCCACGATGAGCGTGGTTTCGCCGCGAAACTCAGGCTGACGCGTGAGTTTGAATTTTGCTTCCAGAGTGCGGAGCGAGGAGTCAAGAGAGGCGGAGGACATGGCCCAAAAAGAGGAAAGAAAAGAGAGCAGTCGGCAGAGTTAGGAGAGCTGGGAAATGAGCTCTTTTTTCTGAGCTAACAGGGAGTGTTCGGTATCGATTTTGCGCTGCAAATTCAGCAGGCCTTCGATGAGCGCTTCGGGGCGTGGCGGGCAACCGCTGATGTAAACGTCCACGGGAATCAATTGATCGATGCCCTGGAGGACTGCGTAGC
>JAYTYG010000391.1:0-9378 GCA_043742585.1 Spartobacteria bacterium | reverse complement strand
AATGGCTGGTGGAAGACAAAAACACGTTTTTACTCAGGCGAGTAACGCCTGCAAAGTCCGCCCGAACGGCAAAGGGCGCTTAAGTTGACGCGTATGCCCTTCAGGGCTTGGCCGGGGTTTTTGGAGCGTTCCTGGGGCGTTGCCCCAGGCTATCACATTTTACTCCTTCGGAGCGTCGGATAGAAGCCCAGATGGTGGTTGGGGACGGCCAGTTGGTTTGTTTGGGACGGGTTCCCAGGGCGTTGCCACTGGGCTGTAGAGTGGTTGCGCCTTCGGCGCGCTGGAGTTTGGCCAATTACCAAGAATTCCTTAAACTAGCGCCATTCACTCCTGACCCCTTTTGCCCTGACCCCTTTCGTGCGTCGGGAAGGCGAGGTCTCGCCGCGCGGCCGGCCAATCTGGACAGATCAGTGACCCTCGTTGGCATCTTCCCAATCATCCACTGCGCACATGGCATCGAATTCGTCACCGATTCCAAACTCAATTTGAGCTTGGAGCGCTGTTACGAGAAAGCTGCGATCGGGTGGATTTTGTACCAACGTCCAAAGCAGGTTGAGGGTGGCTTCGTCGGGCTCGTCGCCTGCCCAGTAGGAAACGAGAAAGTCGATGGCCGCCATCCGCTCGCTGGATGAGGCGCGATTTTCGGCCGCCACCTTGAGCGCCTGGGCGAGGTATTCCGGGCGGCGATGGATTTCGGAGATCTCTCCAAGAACCTCCCATGCGGCGGTTTTCAAAAGTCCCGCGTGCTCCGACCGGGTCGGCGCCGCCAGGGTGCGCGCAAAGGAATGGGCGGCGAGTCTCTCGAGACAATCGAGCGCGTCCTTCGCCGATGACGAGTCCTTGGTTTCGTTGGAAACCAGATCGGACGTGCTTTCAGATTGAGGCAGCCGAGCCATCACAAAGCCAGGGAGCAAGCGGAGGCCATCGGAAAACTTACGAGCAGCCATCTGCGATCCCTTGCCACGGAAAGCCTCGATGTCCGCGGCAAGCGCGAGCACCGCCTTGATCGATTCGGCGCCCCCAGCGATCTTTTTGGATTGTCGGAAAAGGCCCAAGATCGCGGTATGCAGATCGAAATTTTGCCTGGCTGCCTTTTTGGCCAAGGTCAACTGGAGCTGGATTGCATCGATGGATTTCAGGATGGAGCGAGGAATGTTCAAAGCAGGAGATGCATTGCAAGATCGCGGTGGGTTTAGCCAGCCCATTTTCGTCCTCCGCGCGCCGGGCGATGACGCGGTGGTGTCGCGATTTTACCTGGGCCCAATGCTTCCAGGCGTGCCGTCGGCGCCAAATTTGGGTGGCTTGTCTGCGGCATCTAACACAGCGGGCGCGGCGAATAATTCAGCCAATGAAGTCACCAAGCAGGGCCGCCCGCAGTCGGGAGCCGAGGAAGCGGCGTCGATTATCATGGTCGAGGTCATTGGTTACGGCGGCGAGCAACCGGCTGCGGATTAACTGTAGACGGGCCGAAGGAGGCTGGAATGCCGGGCCTGGGGGCTATTTCTCCAGGTGTGGCGGAGAACCTTGGGATAGCGGCTGTGCCTTGTGGAGATTTATGAAACTTGGCCAAGCTTCAGCCGGCTCCGGCGCACCATGATAACCGCCGATGATGGAGGCTCCACACGCCGGAGGCGTATTAAGATAATAGCCGGTGGTGGAGGCTTTACGACCACACCGGTAAGACCGCACAAGATTGTCCGTGCGCCCCGGTAGGGGCGCGGGAAAGTGTGAGCGTTGAGGAGCGATTCCTAGCTGAATACCGGCTTCCTGCACACCTCCGGCGTGCCACCCGTATTTCCGGGGCTGATCCGGTGGGGTCGCAAAGCCTCCACCACCGGCTAATTTCTTTAAACGCCTCCGGCGTAAAGAGGCCGAGGGAAAAGTGACCAAACGCTGACAACCTTCAGGCTTGAGTGAGCGCGTCGGCGGGGAGGCTTGGTAAAAGCGGCAAATCCATGTCCTGCAATTTGTGCGATCGGTCACCGCGCGGAGTATAACAAAATACGCGATCCAATTTGATGCACGGTATGTCTGGGATTGACCGTTAATGGCCAAGCTCCACGTTACGCCCGGCGCTTCTCTTTATTCATCCTTCATCCCTCATAATTCCTAATACTTCCTGCCTTACGGTTGCCGGGCCGGGGTGCCTGCTTTTTTGGCCGGGCTCGGCTCAAAAACTGGTTCCGCGAGATAGAAGGGATCGGCGACACCGGAGCGATAGGCGTCGAGGGATTCCGGGGAAGAGTTGACGCGGAGGTTGGAGTATTTCCCGGCGTTTTGAGGGAGGTCATCCTTGCCGTTTTGCCAGCGTTCATGCCAGTAGACGATGGCTTTTAGCCTGGAGAACTTGGGATCTTTCATGAGGCGAAAGCCGTCTCTGAACCAGTCGGGTTTGCTTCCGAGATGTGGTAATTCGGCGACGCCCCATTCGCAGAGCATGATGGGTTTGTTAGGATCGAGCAGGGTGAGTTCCGTATATGGCCAGTCCAGCAGTGGAAAGAATTGAGCCCACTCCTTGTCGCCGGGAAACTGTGAGCCATACAAGCTCAGCCCCAGCCAATCCACGTAGTCGGTGCCAGGATAGTAGCTCTCGGCCAAGTTCCAGTAGTCGACTGGGTCGGAGTAAATCATCACGTGGAAAGCCCATTGGATGTTGGTCGCGCCGCGCGCGCGGACCCTGTCGACGACATGTCTCCATGCTTTTTTGAAGACCTCTGCTCCTTCGTATTTGGGCTCGGTGGCCGGGCCGGCAATGGCATCGGTTTTTCCTTTTTCCAGGATATTGCCGGCTCCATAGGCGCCGCCGCTCCATGGGAACCAGGAGCCGTTCATTTCGTTGGCGAAGGAGACGATCATGGGGAGGCCAAACTCGCGGGCTTGATCGGCCCAGCGATCTATATATGCGTCATGGGTTCCGGCCGCGATGCTGGTGAGTGAATATATATCGGGCTTGCCGGTTTCGATGTAAGGCGGTGCCCAGGGCGACCAGTAGACCAAGGGGACGGAATGGTGCCGTGAAATGAGGCGCATGTTGGCGGTGGGAAAGGTCTGTTCCCCCCAATAGCTGGAACTGGCGACGATGGCCTGATGTTTACCGACGAGCTGCTCAAAGTCGTCGATGGCTTCGAGCGTGACGTTGTCTTCTTTGTCGCCAAAATCTATATAGGCGCCTGTATAGATTCCATGCTCAGGGATGGCTAACTGACTGGGGCCTGCGATGCTTTTGGTTTCGCTCGGGGCGGGTCGATCGCAGGAGGTTCCTGCAAGCAGCGCGAGAGATAGTAGGACTGTTCCGTGGGCTTTGCGCATCTGTGTTTTGATATTAGCGATCATCCACGGCTCGGGACCGTTCCTGTTCGTTCGAGTTTGCCCCAACCCACAAAGCCGCCTTTGAAGGCGCGTCGGATGGAGCGCCAAATGACCCAGGCGAGCAGGGGCCGATAGGCGAGGCGCATGGGGATGATCATCAGGGCATGGCGGAGTCGTTCGCCTTCCATCCAACAGGCTAATGCGGCTAGGAACAGGTCCAGAAATATAAAGATTAATATATAATACCAGATCGCCCCGGCGTGGCCTAAGGCGACCGAGTATAGCAGGATTCCGTCGACCAATGGGGTGACAGCTACCAGAAAGATTTGGAAAAACCAGACACTGGGCAGACTGAACCAGCCCAGTGCGAAGTAGCGTGAATTAAAGACGAGGTCGCGATGTTTCCACAGGCATTGCATGGTGCCGAACGCCCAGCGAAACCGTTGCCGAGCCAGGGTGGGAAAGGTTTCGGGCGCCTCGGTCCAGGCCACTGCGTCCGGTGCGTATTCGATTTTGTAGCCGAGCCGATGGAGCGTGAGGGTGAGGTCGGTGTCTTCGGCGAGTGTATCGTGGGAGAACCCGCCGGCGGCCTGGATGGCGCTTTTGCGAAAGGCGCTGATGGCGCCTGGGACCACGGTGATGCAATTCCAGGCGGTATAAGCGCGGCGATCCAGGTTGAAGCCGCAGATATATTCGAGGCTCTGGCAGCGGGCAGCGAATGTGCGGAGGTTCCCGACCTTGGCGTGGCCGCTGACGGCGCCGACCAGGGGGTGGATAAATGGTTTAATGAGTTCGCCCAATGTGGCGGGCTCAAAGAGCGTGTCGGCGTCGAGGAACACCACCATCTCGTGGCGGGCCTCGGCCAGGCCTTGGCGCAAGGCGGTGGATTTGCCGCCATTGGGCTGGCGCAGGAGCCGCAGCCGGGGATCGCCGGCCATCAGCGACTCGACTTGGGCGACGGTGTCGTCCCTGGAGCCGTCGTCGACGACCAGGACTTCAATCTCGCCGGGGTAATCTGTGTTGAGCACAGAATGCAAAGTCTTGGCGATGACCTTGCCTTCGTTATAGGCGGCGATGATCACGCTTAACTTCGGGGTGAGAAAGTCCGCCGGTAGCAAGGCGCCATTGGAGTTGGGCGCAGCGCTCACGCGATGATGCCGATGGGCGAGCCACGCCACCAATAATGTCCGGCATACCACCAGCACGGTGGTGAAGATCATGAACGACCAAAAGAACTCGACGATGCCATGCCAGATCCGAAAGCCTGTGCCTGTCACGATCCGCTGCATGGGATGGGCTGCGCCAGCCACGAGCGGCATTAATTCATCGCGCGGGATATGTAACAACTCGCCGAGCGATACGACGCGATCGCCGCGGGCCTGGAGATAGTCGAGGATCTTGGGGAGGGCCTCGATGGTTTCGGAGCGGTCGCCACCAGCGTCATGGAGTAAAACGATATTGCCTTCGCTACGGAGTTCCTTAACGCGTTGAACAATAACTGCCGCGCCGGGTTGCGCCCAGTCCTGGGGATCAATCTTTTCGAGCACCACGGTGTAGCCCAAGTCTTCTTGGGCCACGCGCAGGGGCTTCAGTTCGGCGAGACTGGCGGGGGTGGAATCGGCGTTGTAGGGCGGCCGGAAAAGGGTGGTGGAGCGCCCGGTGATGCTCTCAATGAGGCACTGGGACATGTTGAGTTCGAGCTTGATTCGCAGCTCGGACATTAAAGCCAGATTGGAGTGGTAATAGGTGTGGTTCCCGATTTCGTGACCTTCATCGACGATCTGCTGCACGAGCTCCGGATAGTCCTCGGCATTTTTGCCCACTAAAAAGAAGCAGGCTTTGACGCCGCGTTGTTTGAGAATCTCGAGGATCTTAGGGGTCCATTTCGGGTCCGGGCCGTCATCGAATGTCATCGCCACCTCATGTTCGCCGCCGGCGCCTGTATGATATAGAATTGGGTAAGTGGGGAAATCTATATATTTGGCGCGGAGCAGGCCGCCGGGCTCGACTTGAATGAGGCGGGTGCCGTCGTCTTTGTCGCCATTGACTGAGACGATTTCACCGCGGCCGACATGGGTGACAGTATCGGTGGCTTTGAGCTGGGAGAGGCTGCGCAGGCGTTCTTCGGAGAGCGGGGTGCGCGCATCTAACACGTCCCAGATTTGAGGGTCTTCGGTGCCGAGCCGGTTGATGCCGATGCCGGCGAGTTTGGCGGCGCGGGCGACGTGCAGATGGTTGTGAAAAGAGATGGCATCTAGGAAGGCGATGGAATGCGCGTCGTTGTCTTCGAGAACGCGGAATGAGAACTGGCCATTGTAGCTGGGTGGCCCGACTTCGGTGCGCGCGCTGCTTTGATCGACGCCGGCATAGCTGGCGCGGCTCATGGCATCTTTAAAGCCGATGGTTTCAGTTCTTTTGCGCGTGGTATTCCAGTCGTAGGCGTAGGCGCCCAGGGCCGCGATCCATTGATCGGGGTCGCCGTATTGGACGAGTACTTTAAGCCAGCCTTCGACCCAGTTCTGGCCGGCGATGGGGCCGGGGGCGTCGTCGCTTGAATTTTCGTCGTAGAGCACGGCGACAAAGCGGTCGACGATGCCAGCGAGGGCGTCCATGTCGAAGGTGTTAAAGTCTTCGCCCAAGGCGGCCATGAACCAGAGTTCTTTGCCGGCGTCATGTAAGGCGTTGGTGATATTTTGTAGGAGCGCTGTGTATTTATCGCGATACGCAGGGTCGATCTGTTGCCAGTCGATGATGATGCCGCCGGCTTTCGCGGCTACGACGGAGTCGACCAGCTTTTTAATAAAAGCGTCCCGGCGCTCGGAGGGGCCGATGGCGAGACGTTCCACGGCCTCTGGCTGCCATTTGTCGCCGGCCAGGTTATTGAGGACGGGCATGACGGTGAGGCCGTGGGTGGCCGCGAAAGCGCTGAGCCGCGGGTCGGCATCATAGATGAGGCGGCTGTCGGCTTGCACCACCGAGTACCATTCCGGGGCGACGTGGGTGAGGGAGGCGGCATGTTCTTCCAAGGACGCAAAGCAGTTCGGGTCCCAATCGACATAAAAACCCAAACGGATTTCCCCGCTTTTTGGACGAAGTTTGTGCGCCTGGACAGCGGCCTGCGGCTGGCGTTCGGGGGCGGCTTTGGCGTCGAATTTCTGCCAGTTCAATGCATGCGGATCAGCGCTTTCATTGGCCACGGCGGCCTGGAGCTGGCCTTTCATCAGGCGCAGTGAGCCCGGCAATTTGAGCTCGGGCCGGACGAGTATGGACTGCAAAAACCAGACCATCGACGCGAAGATCAGCAGCGCGAAGATCCCCAGCACAAGTCGCAAGCGTGGCCAACGTCGTCCATTGGGATCGAGGAAGACAAATTGGGTGCGCGGTTTTTCGGAAGGAGGCATCGGGCGGAAATTATGAAGGATGAAGGCTGAATTATGAAGGAGACGTTTGCTTCGGGATTAAGGCAGGACTTACGCGTCTAGTGCTTTGGCACGCGAGCTTTGTTGGGTAGCCGCAGCGGCCCCATAGGTCCCATGCTTCCCACGACTCCTCATACTTCATAATTCATCCTTGGAAAGAAGCGCTGGGCGGTGGCTGTGGTTTGCTCGGCAATGGCTTCCAACGTCGTCCCTCGGAGGCGGGCCAGTTGCTCCGCTACCAGCCGCACCATCGCCGGTTCGCAGCGCTTTCCGCGATTGGGCACCGGGGCAAGAT
Source organism: Spartobacteria bacterium (assembly GCA_043742585.1). GTDB lineage: Bacteria > Verrucomicrobiota > Verrucomicrobiia > Chthoniobacterales > Chthoniobacteraceae > CAIURC01. The sequence goes on along the minus strand of JAYTYG010000391.1, from coordinate 2,355 downwards.
ATGGGCAATCGGTTTCCACCATAAAGCTGTGGTCTGGGATCTCGACGGCGGTTTGCTGGAGGAGCGCGGTGTTTTTGAAAGTAAGGATCCCGGTGAATGAAATGAGATGCCCGTCGGCCATAATCTGGCGCGCCTGGGCCGGGCTCTTGCCGAAGCAATGAAAGACGGCGCGCAATTGGCCGTTGTAAGCGCAGAGCCCGGCAACGGTGTCGTCCCAGGAATCGCGTTCGTGAATGACCACGTTGAGCCCGAGCTCCAGGGCCAGCGCCAGTTGCCGTTGAAACACGACGGCTTGAATCGCTTTGTCCCGGGCGTCGACCTCGTCCCGCGCGGCCACGGATTCGGGCGCCCCGGGCTGCGTGCTGGGGAGTCGATGGTAATCCAGCCCGATTTCGCCAATCGCCACCACCTTGGGATGCCGGGCCAGGACCCGGAGTTCGTCGATGAAGTTGTCGGGGGCGGCGGTGGCGGCGTTGGGATGGACGCCAACGGCCGCAAATAAGTTGGGATGTTGCTCGGCCAGCGCCACGGCTTCGCGGCTGCCTTCCACCGAGGTGCCGATGGTGATGATGCGCTCGACTCCGGCGGCTTCGGCGCGGGCCAAGAGCGCCGGGAGGTCGGCGGTAAACTCCGGAAAATTCAGGTGGGCGTGGGTATCGATGAGCATGGGAATCGGGGGTCCATCGATCCGGCCAGGAACCTGGCACGGCATGGGCCGGAGGCGGTTTGGGTGCGCTGCGTTCTTTTTCAGGCGCTAACCGGGCAGGGCGTGCTGGCGGCGGCCGCAGCGACGGCAGTGGCTGAGACGGTGGATGGACTGGCTGGCGGTAAGAACGACGTCATTTAAGCGGGCTGATACGAATGCCCCACGGTTTGTTAGGGCGAAAGCTCGAAATGCGATCCGCGCGATCGTGCCGGGGAAAAGGGCTGTCCCCGACATTTGTGTCTCCGCCGCTTGTTTGCTGGTCATCGGAATGGCCGGGTTTGAGCGCAGCCCTTTCCGGCAGAGCCCTCAACAAGTGCCGGCCGGGCGCATCTCCGAAAGTTGCAAAAAAGCTGAACTACAGAACTAAAGAAGAGTAAAGAGAGACCATGCAATGGCCGATTGTGGTTCAAGGACGTGAAGTGGACGAAGAAAAAGCGCGATGGCTTTCCGGGTGGATCGTGGAGCATTCGCACTGGAGTCGGCGGCGCTTGGCCGGTGAGTTGTGCGCGCAGTGGGATTGGCGTGATGGCCGCAGACGAGCTAAAGATTTGGCCGCCCGCAGCTTTCTACTCAAAATGGAAGCGCGGGGTTTGATCGATTTGCCGCCGTTGAAACAAGCATACCGCAAGCCGCGAGCCGTGATTGCTTTACCGGCAAGTGTCCCGCAAGAGCAGCCATTAGAGGCCAGCTTTCAAGGGGTGGGGCCAGTGAGCTTGGAGGTTGTGCAAGCGGGAAGTGAGGCCCATCGGCGATGGGCGTATTATCTGTCGCGCCACCATTATTTGGGGCTTCGGGTGGTGGGACAAAATGTCGGGTATTTGGCCCGGGATCGCTTTGGAACCGAGGTGGGAGCATTGCTCTTTGGCGCTCCCGCTTGGCGCTGTGGAGACCGCGATAGCTATCTACAAACAAAAGGATTTTGCCACGAAAGGGGACTGGCAAAGATCGCTAACAACACACGGTTTTTGATTTTTCCATGGGTGAAGGTCCCCCATTTAGCCAGCCATATTCTAGGGGCGGCGGCGCGACGTATTGATGGGGATTGGAAGCAAAAATACGGCCAGGGCTTGGAATGGCTGGAGACTTTTGTGGAACGGGGCCGCTTTGCGGGCACCTGTTACCGGGCGGCTAATTGGGTGCATGTAGGCAGCACACGCGGACGCGGACGCCAGGACCGTGAACATACGGCGGCAGTGCCCGAAAAGGACGTGTATCTCCTTCGGCTCAGAGCATGAAAACCACGCTCCGCGAGATGGAAAAGGAAGTGCTCGAAGAGGGGCGCGAGTGGACTAGGCTCCGCTTCCAAGAGCGGCTGCAAGGCGCGGCGGCTGCGATCCTGCCCGTGTGCGAAAAAAGCGGTCTTTTGCTCAAGCGGCAGCAACCAACAACTTTCACGCTCATGACGGTATCGGGGACCGTGAGCATTACGGCCATCCGGGGATACTCGAGCGCAACCGGAAGTTGGCATTGTCCGGTGCGCGAGCAATGGGGGGCTGGCCAAATGGGCTCGTCTGAGCCCGGAGCTGGAGCAGCGACTAGCCTATTTCCAATTTGTTAAGTGGGGTAACAGGAAGAGGAAGTGACAGGGTGAGCCTGCGAATTCTCATCATTCATACTTCATAACTTCCCCTTCGACCGGCCCGCGCACT
>JAYTYG010000390.1:0-2571 GCA_043742585.1 Spartobacteria bacterium | reverse complement strand
GGGTTACCATCAGGATCTTCCCCCCGAGCAAGGCGGCCGCACCATCATGCTCGCGCATTGGCCCAAGGCGTTCGATGCCGATTTCCGCGCCTTCTACGGACTCGACCAGGCCGCCGAAGCTGCCGCAGCTGCGAAATATAGCACCGTGACACTCGGCCGCAGCCTGCGCCGGGACTCAAATATCGCAGCCAATAAACGCGTGCGATTTGTCCTCAAACCGGGCACCGCGATCGCCGCCCACGACGCCGAGGTTTTAAAGAACCTGCTCAATGCCGAGGCCCTGGATTTGGATCCGCTCTATGCCGCGCCGCGCGGGACGCCGACCGCCATCACTCCGGTGGGCGAACTCTTCCTGCCGCTGGAAGGGCTCATCGACTTCGAAGCCGAACGCGAGCGTCTGGTCAAAGAAATCGACAAGGTCGATCAGGAATTAGCCAAGGTTCGCGCCAAGCTCAACAGCGAAACATTCATCACCGGGGCCCCGGCAAAAGTGGTGACCGAGCATCGCCAGCGGGAAGCGGATTGGCAGGAAAAAATCGTCCGCCTCCGGCAAATGCTGGCAGCCCTCGGCACCTGATACCGCATCGAAGTGGCATCGCGCCGTGGCAGCGCGCCGTGGCAGCGCGCCGTGGCATCGCGACATGGCATCGCGACATGGCAGCGACGTGGCAGCAATGCCCCGTCGCTTCCCCGGAGTTTGGCCATTTTTGAAAATCGGCCAAACTCCAGCGCGCCGAAGGCGCAACAACTCTACAGCCCAGTGGCAACGCCATGGGTAGCAAGTAACGGCTGGAGCGATTCCGAGCGCCGAAGGTGCGAAAAGGTGAAAGCCCAGGGCAACGCCATGCGCAACAAACGCTAGCGATCAGTGGCATGCAGGGCCACGATACCCGTCCAATTCCACGGCCGTTCACCCACCGTTACGCCGCCCGATTCCTTAACTTAATGGCAGTGTGGCGCTGCCCTGGGCTGATGGGTGGTTGCGCCTTCGGCGCGCTGGAGCTTTGGCCATTCTCCTATCTGTGGCGGGGAATCTGAGGAGGACTCTTCAGTGCTATGGGCCATTTTTGAGAATTAGCCAAACTCAAGGGCAGCGACGTCCCGTCGCTGCCACACGAGATCCTCGCAAGTTACAGCGCTGTTGAGGGAGTCGCGTTTAGCGACTTCTTCAAAGCCGCGTCCCCGCCTCGTCCAGCATTCGATTGATCGTGGCCGCTGCGTAGGCGGCACCGAACCCGTTGTCGATGTTCACCACCGTCACCCCGCTCCCGCAACTATTGAGCATCCCCAACAAAGCGGCCAGCCCGCCAAAGCTCGCGCCGTAACCCACACTGGTCGGGACAGCGATCACCGGCTTGCTCACCAGCCCCGCCACGGCGCTGGGCAACGCCCCCTCCATGCCCGCGACAACAATGAGCACGTTACACAATTCAAGCCGGTCGCGCACCGCTAGCAAACGATGCACGCCCGCGACACCCACGTCCGTGATCCGCTCCACCGTGTTCCCAAAAACCTCCAGCGTCACCGCCGCCTCATCCGCCACTGGCTGATCGGTTGTGCCCGCGCAAACCACCCCCACCCGACCCGCCTTCTTCGGCCACGCCCTCTGCTCCACGGTGATGCAACGCGCCCGCGCGTGCCAGCGGGCTTCGGGAAACTCCGCCACCAGAGCCAAATGCTGCTCTTCCCGGGCCCGGGTCACCAGCAACACACCGTCCTGCGCCACAATGACCCGGCCGATCGCCAGCACTTCCTGCGCTGATTTGCCATCGCCATAAATCACCTCCGGAAACCCGCAGCGCCGGAGCCGATCCGTATCCACTCGCGCAAATCCCAAGTCCACAAACGCCTCACTCATTACGCACTCGGTCCGCCAGAAGTGGATAAAATCAGCCGCATCGGCAACATCGACGACTCAGTAAACCCGTGAGATTTAAAAAACCGCACCCCCTCGGAATCCATCCGATCCGTCAGCAGGGTGATCCGGCAGAACGATTTCTTGCGCGCATACTCCATCGAATGCCGCAGCAACTTCCCGCCAAACCCGTGTCCGCGATAATCGCGATGAATAATGACGTCCTCGAGCAAGATCACGAACCCGCCTTCAGCCGTGCTGATGGTGAAGAGCAGATTGATCATGCCCAGGATGACCCCGTTGTGGCGCAGCACGAAGATCCGGCCCCTGCTGGGCTCTTCCAAAATGAGGCGCAGCCCGCGCATCTGCTTGGCGCGATCGGGCGTAAAATCTGCCTCCTGAGTAAAGAGATCAAAGAGCAGATCTGTGAGTTGAGGCAGATCCTCGATGGTGCCCTGCTCGATATGTGACTCGTCCATGGGAATATTTAAAATGAAATGGTGACCAAATATGCAGGGCGCGCGCCGGCAGCGTCCCGGAGAGAACAGCTTCACGCCCGCAACTCCCTAATTGAAAACAGAACCCTTTGTCGAGACGCCCGGCGCCAGGGTGCGCACCGCAAAGCCACCCTGACGCCGAGTCCACTCCCGACTCCTTACGCTGAGCCCGTTAAATCCTAGCGAGCAACCCATCAAAGGCACCGTCGATCGGACGCC
>JAYTYG010000389.1:0-4348 GCA_043742585.1 Spartobacteria bacterium | reverse complement strand
TATTATAAAGAAAAAGGTCCATCTGCACCCCCCTGAAATCTCACTTCTGCGCTCGCAGGAAATGGCAGAATCTCTGTTGGGCGAGTGCGGTTTCGAACTGCGGAATTACCAATTCGATTCAACAGATTTCTTTATTCAGGCAGTCATCGTAGCGCAAAAGCGATGACCACCACGGCGCGGCCCGGCCACGAGCCAGTCGGAAATATATATATTCTGCGGTTGAGACAGGCTCGATTTCCTCAGTATAGAATATCTCATGCACGCCACCCCCACCGCCACACCCGCGCCCCCTTCAACGCGGCTCAAAAACTGGCTCGCACGTCCCGACTATATCCTCGCTCTCGCCACAACGGCGCTCGTTATATTTCTTCATGTCTGCCTTACCCCAAATGTGGGCGGGCTTTGGCGCGACGAGGCTAATACGGTAAACCTTGCGACTCTTCCCACCTTGGGGGCTATCCTGGAGCATCTCGACAATGATTCGTTTCCACTTCTGTTTGCCGGCATCGTTCGTTACTGGTCTAAATTTTTCGGCTCCGGTGACGACAGCCTTCGGGTTCTCGGCTTAGGGATTGGACTCGGCGGGGTAGCCGCAATTTGGCTCAATGCGCGGCTTTTCGGGCTTAAATTCCCGTTCTGGTCGTTGCTTTTGATTGGGGCCAATCCTCTGGTGATTCGATACGGCGACTCCGTCCGTGCCTATGGGTTAGGGATGATGTTCCTACTATTAATGGTAGGCACGGTGTGGAGACTTAGCCAGTCGCCCACCCTGCGAAACTTCCTGCTTGCGACAGCTATCTCGGTTCTTGCAGTACACTCAATCTATTATAACGCGGTCCTGCTTTTTGCCCTTGGCGTCGGAGGTTGTGTCTCTGCACTTTTCGGCAAACGTTGGCTAGCAGCCGGAGCTGTCTTGGGAGTTGGCGCCATTGCGGCAGTGACGATGCTCCCCTATCTTCCTAAACTCTTGCATGCAAGTAATTGGAACTTCCTGGTGCAGTATCCATTCACGGTCCCGTTCATGTGGACACGAATCATGGAGCTCTTCGGTTCACCGCATTGGGCTGGGCTTATATTCTGGCCGTGTCTGGTCGCAATTGCCTTAGCGATTGCAGCTACCACACTCTGCCGGAGAGAAAGAGCCGAGCGTCGAGACCTCGTTATTTTCTGCCTAGTATCGTTACTCGTCGGGATAGTTGCTTATACGGCCTTCCTCAAGCTACTTAGTTACTACACACAGGTATGGTACTACATGGCGCTGGCGACCTTCATCGCAGCCTGTATCGATCCCCTTCTTTATCCGGCAGAGAGCCGGGTATGGATTTGGATGCGCGGTGCGGGAGCCGGGATTTTTCTTATCGCCAACACAGCCACGGCCTCCAAAATTGTCGCGCTTCGGCACACCAATATTGACCTAGCCGTCAAATCCATTCAGGCCATGGCCGCCCCTGAGGACTTCATCATTTTAACCCGATGGGAATGCGGAGTTACCATGGACCGTTACTATAAGGGACCCGCTGCCTGGACGACGATCCCGCCTCTGGTAGATTTCCATTTCCAAGACTACGGACCCATTTTGGCGCAGATGCGGGAGGAGGCGCCTTTACAGCCAGTATTCGAAAAAGTGGAGCAGACGTTGCGTGGCGGTCATCAGGTCTGGATACTGGGTAGTATCCTGCTTCCGCGCCCAGGCCAAGCGACTCCGGTGCTGAAACGGGTGACGGATGCCGATCCGAGTTGGCGCGGATCCCCTGCGTTTTACCAAATGTGGGTTGCGCAATTCTCCGAGATGATTATGGCCCATCAAACTCAAATCAAATCGGTTCCATTATCGCCAGAGGATCGCGCTCCCTTTGAAGAGCTCCCGCTTCGAGTCGTTGCCGGGTGGCGGTAGTTGCGGACGCTTGACTCGGAGTTAGATGTAATTAGAGCAACAATACAGGCACTGCGTGTATATCTAAAACGACAGGCACTTTGGCGTGTTTCTCGTCAAGGTTCTGAAATAAATCTAACACTAAACCTAAAAGTGGTGACGGGAAAATCCCCCGGCAATGTATATGAATTACTGATTTTCACAGCTCACTCGCGTGGCGCAGTTAGGTTGCATGCTCCAGAAGCAAGTTGGTGTGTTGCCTTTCCAAGACTAGGCATAGGACGGATTGTGGGTCATTCAACACGGTCCGGCCCCGGCCATCGTCGTGAATCTCGGAGATGGTGAAATTGTGGCCCTGGATGATTTTGATCAGCTCTGCTGGGTCACGACCCGCCTGGCGCATTCCCCATGGCCAGAATTCCATCATGATTTTGATCCGTTGGTTTGTCTGAAGCAGCCTCTGCATGCCGTCGAAAACCCAAGGCTCGGCGCCCTGCGTATCGATCTTCATTACATCGACCTGATTGAGGCCAAGGGAATCTAGAATCGAATCTACCGGCAGTATTTCGATCGGCACGCGCTCGCGATCATAAGCCTGATCATAGATCCGATGATCGGCCTTATTCGTAGCGCAAAGGTAAAGAAATGCGTTTTCAGCGCGCGCACCGGCAGCCTTCTGCAGAACAGTAACATTCGAAAATGCGTTCCGCTTAACGGTCTGGCGAATAAACGCGCAATTCTCGGGGCCAGGCTCGATGGCCACCACGCGCCCGTTTGGACCGACGCGTTGCGCAGCCACCGCAGTATAAAGGCCGATATTCGCCCCAATATCCACAACACACATGCCGGGCTCGAGCAGGGACTCAAAGAGATCCAGGTTCTCCGTCTCATAGCAGCCCAGCGCCAAGTTGCCGGAGACGATCGCGTCTTTTTGGTTCAGCACTAAAGTAACACCGCGAAGATTGAGTTCCCGCGGAATCATCCGGCAGATGATCCACTGAACCAACAGTCGGAGCGGCTTGGGCCTAAAGATCACAGTATAAATGTACGCCGCCACGGAGGCAGGCATCCATCGAAGCAGCCCTCGGCTGCGTGTTTTGGCGGGGTCAGACATCCAGGGGACTCTAAGCAGACGCACGCCAAAACTCAAGAAGCAGGACAGATGATGAAGCCACCATCGTCTTCCAAGCTGTTTATTAGGCGCTAAACAGCCAGGCCCGCCAAAGCCCCGGACCGTGAGCTACGGTCAACAGACGGGCCGAAAAATATGTATTCAGCCCGAGTTAACCCATGCCGGTTAGTCTCATGGGAATTTCTACAAAAATCCCCATGCCATCAGCCGTCTACCGTCAGTAACCGTCTGCCATCTGCCATCAGCGCGCATCGCTCGCATCCGAGCCCGCAAGATTCCCCACGGCGGACGCGCGCTTGAGCTCCGTGCTTTTTTCGAGGGTCTCCACGAGCAAGTTGGCCACCGTCGGCAGGGCGCGGGCCCGGATGAAGATCTGATAGGAAAACAGGCCTTTAAAAAGCCGGATGAAAAATGCGTTGAGCCGCACCAGCGCGAACCCCAAACCATGATCGCCAATCGCTTTCGGGAACGGCGCCGGGATCCCGCGCACTTCAATCAACTCGTAGCCGGTTTGCGCAAAGAGCTCCTGCATCGAGCTCAAGGTGAAGAGCCGCTTGTGGGTCACGTCCAGAATCCCCTTCCGGCCATAATTGAAGAAGCCCAGAAACAGCATGAAGCGCGTGATGAAAAACGCCACATTCGCCGTGGTCATCACAATCTCCGGACGCTTGCCCGCAGCTGCGGTCCGCAATTGTTCCATGAACAGCTCCGGATCCTTGAGATGCTCGATGACGTCGAGGATGAAAATCTGGTCAAACTCGGACACATCAACCGGGAACTGGCAGGAATCAATATCCCATTCCTTGAACTCAACGTTGCTCACGGTGGACTTGCGCACGTATTGGTCCAACCCGACGACTTTGGCCGCCTTCTTCGCCAATTCATCCGACACGTAACCCTGGCCACAGCCGATATCCAACACGGCCGCGCCCGGCTGCACGGCGTCGATGGCATACGTGTGCGAGGAAGCGAACCCGAGCTTCAGGTCATAAGTGAGCTCCACATGGCCGACATCGAACTTGCGATCGAAAAGCAGATTTTTCTCATGGCACTTCGCGCGCAGCATGGTGCGGAAAATATCAAAGGCGTATTTCATCCCGTTCACATGGCAGATCTCGTCGCCATAAAACGTCGGAATCGCTATCTCCAAAATCGATAGCCCGGCGAAGTGGAGCTGGACGATGATGTCGGTGTCGAAATGAAAATCGTTTGAGTTGCGCTCGAAGGGGATCCGCTTGAGGGCGCGCGTCGAGTAAAGGCGGTAACCGCTGTGAAACTCGCTCAACTGAGTGCCCAGCATCGCGTTCTGAAACGTGGTGAGGACCTGGTTGCCCACCCACTTA
>JAYTYG010000388.1:0-14234 GCA_043742585.1 Spartobacteria bacterium | reverse complement strand
GCAAGAATCCTGCCGAACCTGTCAGGGTCATGTTCGCTGTCGCCCCGAGTGCCGCCATCGAGAACGTGGGGATGTCCGCGCCGGTGGCAAAGGTGAGGTTCCAATCAAAGATTGCCATGATCCCGCTTAGCCCACGATGACGTACAGCGTCGTGCTGACTTTGGTCCCCAGCGCGGTGTAGGCCGCGCTGGTGAGCACGATGACATCTTTGATGGTTTGGCTAGAAGACTGAACGGAGAGAGCGATCTGCGTGTCAACATACCCTTTGGTCGGAGTATCCGCTGCAGTCGCCGCTGCAGCTCCGAGCTGCCTGATCGCCATCAGCCGAAAGCGACTACGCGGTACTGTGCGGCGGTGGGGGCCACCGCGAAAGTCATCGTGACGTTGGTGGCGTCGACCGCAACGTCCGGGTACTGAAAGAAATCGATGACGGTGATGACCTGGGTCTGCTGGAGCATAAACTCCGAGACCATGATGGAGTAAGGGTCGCGAGTCCTGCGCCAAGGCAGGTCACGAGCGTGCAATCCAAACCACGCGGCCAGCGCAGCGCGCAATTGAGCTGGCACATTCGGCGCCCAGGAAGGCTCGACAGTCTTGATCTTCATCGCCCGGCAGAGATGCTTCGGTTACGACCTCATGACAAGCCCGCAACTCCCGCCCAAGACTATTCACACCTGCGCGCTCACCCCTGAGCAGGCGGCAAAACTCCGCGTCATCCTCCAATCCCGAGGTTGGCACTTCGAGCCCCGGCCTTACACCCTGTTTTTCGCACAGACCGAAAGGCTCACTGCGGCGGTCTACGAGAAGGGGCCGAAACTCGTCCTGCAAGGCAAGGGCACCGAGGACTTCATCCTGTTCACGCTGGAACCCGAGATTCTGGGAGCCACCGCCGCAGATGCAGTCGCCGCCACTGTGGACCCGAGCCACTTCGAGCCGCACTTTGGGATCGATGAGAGCGGCAAGGGCGATTTCTTTGGCCCTCTGGTGATCGCGGGCGCCTATGTGGACCGCGGTATAGCGCGGACCCTGATGCAAGGCGGGATCCAGGACAGCAAACGCATCGGGAGCGACCGCCGAATTCGCGAATTGGCGGAACTGATCCGGCGCACGCCAGGCACAGTGCCGACCACCGTGGTCATCGGGCCGGAACGTTACAACGCGCTTTATACAAAATTCGGCAATCTCAACCGGCTCTTGGCGTGGGGCCACGCCAGGGTGATCGAAAACCTGCTTGAGCGTCGACCTGATTGCCCTCGGGCACTGAGCGATCAATTCGCCAATCCACGCCTGATCCAGAGCGCCTTGCTCGAACGCGGACGCGGCATCCGACTGGATCAGCGCACCAAGGCCGAAAGCGATCCGGCTGTAGCTGCCGCCTCGATCCTGGCCCGCGAGGCGTTTATTGATTGGCTCCAAAACAACGGCAAAACTTACCAGCGCGAGTTACCCAGGGGCGCCTCCGCTGCGGTTAAAACCACGGCGCACGAACTCGCCCAGGCGCATGGGCCGGAGATATTGGAACGGCTGGCCAAAGTGCATTTCAAAACAGCCCACGAGGTGGCGCCGGAATATTTCAAGAAACCCTCCTTGCTAGGATCTGGGGACGTTGTTTAACTCCTCGGTTTATGGGCACCCTAACAAAACGCGAACTCGTCACGCGAATCAGCCACGAGACAGGATTGGTTCAGACACAGGTTTTCGACGTGATTCAAAAAACGCTCAATTACATCACCGACACGCTCGCAGACGGGGGCACCGTCGAATTACGCAAATTCGGAATTCTATCGGTGCGCCTTACCAAGCCCAGAGTTGGTCGCAATCCCAATGAACCCGGCAGCGTGGTCCCCATCCCGGCCCAGGCGACAGTGAAATTCAAGGCGGGAAAAGTCATGAAAGAGAGGGTGGCCCAACTCTCTGCGGCAATGAAGCGCGATACGAAAGCTCAAGTGACCAATCCTAAGCGTAAACCCAAGCCGGAACCCAAGAGCAAAGCTAAAGTCGTTAAAGCCGTTAAAGCCTGACGTTTACAACCCAGCGCTTCGGCGGATCGGCTCCCAAGGAGGAAGAAAGCCCGAAAATGGAATTCCCAATCAAACCCGGAATTCGAACTAAAAAGAGAGTGCAAGCTGACGGGATTGAACCGCCGACCGACGCAGTGTAAATGCGCTGCTCTACCGCTGAGCTAAGCTTGCCGAAGACCAAGGGTTTATACGGCATACGCTGCAAAGATCAAGCCATTTTCCTCCCCGACCGCAGCGGCAGCCGATCCAATTTCCAGGCGATTCATGATTGATAACGTCAAGAGCACCTCGCAGCCGACGCAAACATGAGAATCCACAAAGCCGGAGAATTGGCCACATTGACTCTGTAAACCTGTATCCAGCGATCAACTTCCGCTGAAGGGACGTCTCATTAACGAGAAATCAAGAGGCGCCAAAAAGTCACAACATCCCCCAGGCCGTTCTTTTAAGAAATTAATACGTAAACCAGGCTGACCACAGCCGCAACCCAAGCAGCGCCACGCAAAAATAGAAACGGCGCGGCATCCCCTCATCGGGACGCGTACGCATCCATTCATATAGAGCTTGCACAGGCGTGCGACTTGCTGACTTTTGCCTCTCAAATGGATACGCAAATCAAAGCGCAATTCGATAACATCCTCCACTCCATGCTCAAGGCGGGGGGGCAAGGCACATCAGACCTCCTCTTCGTCGTCGGCCAGCCGGCTCAAGTCGAAATGCACGGGGATCTTACCGTAGTCGATATCCCCGAACTCAGCCCGGTCTTGTATCCCGAGGATACCACGCGCTTTGCCGAGGTCCTCATGAACGGAAACGAGCGGCTCATGTTGGATTTCAAAGAAAACGGCTCGTGCGACACCAGTTACTCATTGGGGGATACAGCCCGATTTAGGGTCAACGTCTTCCGACAAAACGGGCGGCACGCCCTCGTCATGCGGAAGCTTTCAACCAGGATTCCGTCCTTGACCGACCTGTCTCTCCCCCCGGTTTTCAGAGAAATCGTTAAAGAGAAGAATGGTTTGATTTTCTGCACCGGCGCCACCGGCTCAGGGAAGACCACGACCTTGGCGGCAATGCTTAATGAGATTAATCAGAGCGCGCGCGTCCACGTCGTGACCTTGGAGGACCCGATCGAGTTTATGCATCCCCAATGCAAAGCCACCTTCAGCCAAAGGGAGCTGGGACGGGACTATTCCACGTTTGGAATCGGCCTGCGCGCGGCTCTGCGACAAGCTCCAAAAGTAATTCTCGTCGGCGAAATCCGCGATCGCGACACGATGGAAATCGCGCTGACCGCGGCAGAAACCGGGCATGTGGTATATTCGACTTTGCACACCATCAGCGCGGGCCAATCCATCAACCGGATCATCGGAATGTTTGAGCAGTCCGAACAGGAGCAGGTCCGCGAGCGCTTAGCGTCGACATTGCGTTACATTGTCAGTCAACGGCTGGCACCGAAAGTCGGCGGCTGGCGCCAGCTCCTGACTGAAATTATGGGCAGCAACCTGCGCACCAGGGAGATTATCCAGCTCGGCGAAGGCGAGACCCGCAATATGCACGAAGCCATTGAAGCCGGTGTTACCCAAGGATGGCATAGCTTTGAGCAGGACATCCTTCACTACTTCAACAACGGCACGCTCACCGAAGAAACCGCAATGCTTTATTCGGTCAATAAAACCAGAATGCGGCAGGCCATTGATGTTTGTAAAAAGAAGGCTGGAATCAATGAGGCTTCCTCCGTGGGGTTCCGTCTCGACGGCGCTGAAGAACCCATCGCCCAAGCCGCCTCCAAAATCGTCCACCGCGAGCCAGGAGAAATTCCAGCCAGTCTCAAACTGGCAGCCAGAGCCTAACGGCACCCGGAAGCCCCCTCCCCAATTGGCTTGGACCATGAAGCCCGGGATTAACGGCAAGGACTCGACGGGGGTAAACACGGCAAAATCGGACGCACGTTTGTATTTCGACCCGAAATGCAAGCGTTTTACGCCAGCCTATTTTATGCGTATAAAAACGTAGAGTTGACCGCTAGGTGATTGCCTGCCGATAAAGACCCTCCTCATGGCAATCCAGAAGCCCCCAAAAGATATCGTGTTCGAGTGCCCGCTTTGCAGCGGCTCATTGGTGACTGACTCGACCGAAATCGGCAAAGTTGTGGATTGCCCGCATTGCCGCGAGTCAATGACGATCCCCAGGTCCACCGGCGTCACCGATGACACCGAAGCGCCCGGGGTGCGCCGAATCATCGCTAGATCCAAAGGGCCAGCCGCGCCTCAGGCCGAAGTTCCAGCGGCAAACCATTCCGCTTTAATACAGGAAATCGAAGCCCTAAAGGAATCGCTCGCACAATCCCAAGCCGAGGCCGAAGGTTTGCGCGAGGACCTTCGACTCGCTCAGGAGCAGGACCATCGTTCCACCGAACAATTGCAATCCCGGGTCGCCGCCCTGCAGCGGCACCTGGACTCCAGCATCCAACTCTCCATGGCCCGCGACGCAGACGATCAAAAGCTCAAGATCGCCCTGGCCCGACTGGAATCCGGCGCCCTGGAGGTATTGAGGCATCTGGCCCAGAAAAAACCGGTCCTAAAACCCACCAAGCCCGAATAGATTCCGGAGCCAATTCCCGCCCCCGGCAGGAAAATCCGTAGATCGACCAGTGTTGGGGAATAGCGGTGCATTCGCGGCACTTTGCCCAAGTCTCCATCGCTTTTGGCGCAGAGGCATTGCCGACAATGCTTTATGGGAATACCTACCCTTTCCTGTGATCATTTTAGATGCGTAAGCCCAGGAAATCCTGACGCCATCCTGCGGGCGCACCCCGATTGCGCGCCCGCCAGTTTTCATACACAAAGGGTCCTGTCTCATCGTGTGAGATTGGCTTATCGCCAGACGCTCTGCGTGGAGCCCCCACCCACGCAGAGGGTCATTTTTTCCGGCAGAAACCGCCACTGACTAAAGCCTGTCCCTGCACTTATCACGCCGGATGTGAAAGCGACAGGAGGCGGCTGATGTCACAAGTGCCGAGCACCACAGGATTGAAACGCCTATCCGGGGTCCCGGGCAATCGTGTCCCGCCGACGCTTCTGCTCGCGTGTAGGCGAAGAACGTGGTCCTTCTATCCCCATGAAACTCCTTCTCCTGCTCCTATTAACTACTGCAACGTGCCTCTCCCAAACCGGGTGCGCTTCCTGGTTTAAACCCAAAACCTCGACCCGGATCTACGCCGGGGACGGCCCCACCATTATCTACACCAATCCCGAGTCTGCCGGCGGCCCGTTAGGCGGCAAGCCCTGAGCCCGACATGCGGATTTCTAAAAAAGCGGAATATGGCTTGCGCGCATTGTTGGAAATGGCGCGGGAACCCAAGTCCTGGCGCATCGAAGAACTTAGCGCCAAGGAAAATATCCCGGTCAAATTCCTCGAGCAAATCCTCCTCACCTTGCGCCACGCCGGTCTCCTGACCAGCAAACGCGGCGTGGGCGGCGGTTACTCCATGCTCCGTGCCCCGTCGGAAATTTACGTCGGCCAAATCATCCAGATTCTCGACGGCCCGCTGGCGCCCACTGCGTGCGCGGCTGAGCGCCCCAGCGAATTGTGTTCCTGCCCGGACCCGCGCCACTGCCCACTGCGCGCGCTGATGACCACGCTGCGCCGCGACATCAGCGCCAAACTCGACTCACAATCCCTCGAGGATCTACTTCGCCTCGCTCCGGGCAGCGACGCCCTGGCTTTCGAGATCTGACGCCGGACTCCGCTCCGACGGCTCCTTTCCTTCACCCATGGCCGACCTCTTTTCCGACCCTTCCAGCGCCCCGACTCCCAACGATTCCGCCCCCTTGGCCCAGCGCATGCGCCCCGCGTCCCTGGCCGAATACGGCGGGCAGGAGCACATTCTCGGCCCGGGCAAACTGCTGCGTCGCGCCATCGAGGCCGACCGCATTTCCTCGATCATTTTGTTCGGCCCGCCGGGCACCGGCAAGACGACCTTGGCAGAGATTATCGCCCAAGCCACCCGATCCCGGTTTGAGCGTCTGAGCGGCGTGGAAAGCAATGTATCAGATTTAAGGCGGGTGATTGCCACAGCGGCCAACCGACTCAGCAACAAGGGGGAGAAAACCATTCTCTTCATCGACGAAATTCATCGTTGGAATAAAGCCCAGCAAGACGTGCTCCTGCCCGACGTTGAGCGCGGCACGGTGCGACTCATCGGCGCCACCACGCACAACCCGTACTTTTACATCAACAGCCCGCTGGTCTCCCGCTCACAGGTATTCCAGCTCGAACCGCTTTCCGCCGACCAACTCCTCGCCCTGCTCCAACGCGCCATCGCAGACCCGGTCCGGGGCTTGGGCCAGCTTCGGCTCTCGGCCACCGAGGAGGCGCTCAAACATTTGGCGCTGACGGCCGATGGCGACGCCCGCAAAGCCCTCAACGCACTCGAAATCGGCGTGATGACCACGCCCGCTGGGGCCGATGGAATCATCCACTTCGACCTCCCGGCGGCCGAAGAGAGCATTCAGAAAAAGGCCATCGTTTACGACGCCGATGGCGATCAGCATTACGACACGATAAGCGCCTTTATTAAGTCCATGCGCGGGAGCGATCCCGATGCGGCCCTTTACTGGTTGGCCAAGATGCTTTACGGCGGGGAAGACATCCGCTTCATCGCGCGCCGAATCGTCATCTGCGCCAGCGAAGACATTGGCATGGCCGATCCGCAGGCGCTGGTCATCGCAGTCGCCGCCCAGCAGGCGGTCGAATTCGTGGGCCTGCCCGAAGCCCAAATCCCGCTGGCCCACGCTGCGGTTTATCTCGCCACGGCGCCCAAAAGTAACCGGGCGTACGCGGCGCTCCTGGCCGCCAAAGCGGAAGTGCAAAAAGGGGTGACCCTGGCCGTCCCCGTGGCGCTCCGGGACAAACATTATAAAGGCGCCGAAGCCCTCGGCCATAAAGGCTATAAATACAGCCACGATTACGAGGGCGCTTATGTGCCCCAGGCTTATCTCCCGGAAGGCCGCCACTACTATCAACCCGGCGATCAAGGCTACGAAAAGCGCGTCAAAGAACGCCTCGACTATTGGCGCGCCCTATTCGACCAGGCCCAAATTAGCCGCAAAGATCACAAAGATCACAAAGACTAAAACCCCATGGATTCTTTGTGATCTCTGCGTTCTCTTTGGCTAAAACCTGGCCATAAGGCTAATGCGGCTCCGGCGGGATTTCGTGGGCGGCGTCGGGATGCACCATGGCGATGACCGCCGGCTGATCCACAAAGTACTTGCGCGCCACGGCCCGCACTTCCTCCACGGTGATCGCTTCGACTTCACTCCGCAACTGGCGGTAATAGGCGAACCCCAACCCGTAAAGCTCGTCGAGCGCGGCACTGAAAGCAAAAGCGTCGTTGCTTTGATTGCGGATGTCCTGCTGGCCGAGCAGCTTCTCCTTGGCTCGCGCCAATTCCTGGGCGGTTAATCCATCGGCCCCCAGCTTCGCGATCTCATCCAGGAGCTCAGCTTTGACTGCGGTGAGTTTGAGCGGATCTGTTCCCAAATAGAAAACAAACGGCCCCTTGGCGAGCCCCATCGCGTGGCTGCTGCCCACGAAATAAGCCAGGCCCAGCTGCTCCCGAATCCGCACAAAAAAGCGCGACCCGAGATCGCTCGAAGCCTCGTCGATGAGCTCCAGCGCGGCCCGCTCCGGGCTGAACAAATCAGCGCCATGATAACCGACCATGAGGATGGCCTGGGCCTTATTTTTGATCTCGGTGACTTCGATACTTTGAAGGAGAGGCTCGGGCTGAGGCGGGTTGACCAGCGCCTCTTCACCCGCAGGCAAACTCCCCAGCGCACGCTCCACGAGGGCTTTGACTTCCAGCGCGCTGACGTTTCCAAAAACCGCAATCACCCCGTTGCGCCCCACTAAATAACGGTCCCGGAACGCCAGCAAATCCGTCCGCGAAATCCGCGCTACGGACTCCGGCGAGCCGAGGGAACGCAGGGAATAGGGATGCCCTGGCAACAAATGAGAGCGCAAAAGATTGCGCGCCACGGTGGTCACCTCTTCCTCCTGGGCCTTGATGCCCGCGAGTTGGGCTTCCTTTTCACGCAGCACGGACTTTTCAGGAATGATCGCCTCGCGCAACACCTCCCCCATCAGCTCCAGACCCAGCGTTAAATCCGGTGTCATCACCCGCACCGCCACGCTGAGGCTGTTATTGCCGCCATCGCTCGAAATACTGCCACCGACCGCCTCGATCTGCTCGGCGATCTGCTCCGCCGAACGTGACTGCGTGCCCTTCAATAGAGTTTTGGCCAATAACCGCGTAATCCCGTTGTCCTCAGGTGTTTCCGCTAGCAACCCGGTTTTAAAGCTCACCACGGCGGACACCAGCGGCAGCCGCGGATCTTCGCGCACCAGCAGCCGCAACCCGTTGCTCAGCTCGAACTTCTGGATCTCGCCCGCTTCATTGGGCGACTCTTGGCCGACCTGAGACTTGAGGAAACCGAGCGGATTAAGGGAACTGATGGTTAAGTTACTTTCATTTAGATAACTGCGCACGCAGCGGCTGACGTCCGCCACGGTAATGGCCTGGATGGCATTCAGGTAATGCCGGGAAAAATCCAGATTCCCCGTCAACAACCAGTTCGAGCCCAAGTCGGAAGCTTTCCCGCGCATGGTGGTGAGCTGATGGAGCTGCGCATTGAGCGAGAGCTTTTTCGCCTTTTCCAGCTCGGCTTCGGTGACCCCGGACTCATGCAACTGGGAGATCATCCGCAGGACCTCGTCCTGGACCTCCAGGCGTTTATCGGGATCTAAAACCGCTTCCACCCCGAATAAGCCGGCATGCCCCGGCGCGTAACACCAAGCTTCGATGCCATGGACAAGACTGCGCTCCTCGCGCAACAAACGGTAAAGGCGCGAACTGCGGCCCGAACCCAAAATCACGGCGAGCAGATCCAGCGCCGGCACATCGGGATGAGTGACTTCAGGCACGTGCCAGCACAGATGCAACCGCGTCAGCTCAGTGGCAAACTCCACATGCGTTTCCGCGCGCCCCAATTGCACAGGCTCAGGTGCGATATACACGGGGGGCAGCGAACGCCGCGGGGAGTTTTGGTAATGCGCCTCCAACTGGGTGCGAATCGCCTCCGGATCAACGTCGCCAACCACTACAAAAAAAGTGTTATTCGGCACATATCGGCTCTTGTAATAGCCGAACACATCCTCCCGCGTCAGGCCGTTGAATATGTCAAAATGACCAATCACCGGATGCCTGTAGGGATGCTGGCGATAGGCGGCCGAAAACAGGTTCATGCCCGACACGCGATCCGGGTCGTCCTGGCCCATGGCGAACTCGCGACGAATGACTTCCTGTTCCTTGACGTATTCCTCGACCGGCATCGTGGAGTGCTGCATGGCGTCCGAGAGCAGGTCCAGCGCGGTATTGACGCCTTTGGAGGGGATATCGATCCAGTAAACCGTCCTATCAAACGACGTATACGCATTCACGTAGCCACCGGCGTCCTGAATGGTTTGGGCAAACCCCGAGGTAGTGCGCGTCTCGGTGCCTTTAAAGAGCATGTGCTCCACGATGTGCGATAGACCCGCGCCCTCATGCGCCCCCTCGTGAATGGACCCGGTTTGCACCCAGGCCTGGACACTGACCACCGGGGCGCTGTGGTCTTCCTGGACGATGAGGACCAACCCGTTAGCCAATGTGAAACGGTGCGCCGTGGTCGGCGGACATTGCAATGGCGGGACGGATTCAGGGGCGGCGGCAACAGTCAAATCAGGCATAAAAAATTGGAATCAGAACTAAAGCCCAAAAAGGGGAACCCGGCCCCTCGGGAAATCGGCAACAAAGAGGCTCAGCCGTGAGTGGCTGAAATGGCAGCGCCCATCCGGGCAGCAGCGAATTGTGCTGGCACTGAGACCAGCAGTAGCACCCAAGAAAAATGGAATCGGCTCAGGTGAGCTCCTCAGCCGGCTGATCCATGGGAACGCGGTGATGCGCCAGCGGAGCGTCGGGCAAAAACGGCAGCACAAAGGCCTCGCGAAAAGTGTAGACGCCTTTGAAATCGTCGATCGAATCGCGCTCATTTTTCCCGAAAATGCCCACCTTGATCAGGTTAAACACCATATTCCCAAAGTCCTCGCCGGACTCCACGCCCCAGTAAGCAAAAACCGTAGGCACCATTGGACCGAACTCCTTGAGCGCGTAAAGTCGAATCCCATCGAGGAGCTGCTGACCGCTGACGTGCGTCGAGGCGTCTTTGGATTTGCGCCGTGGTTTGACCGTAAAGTCGAGCGCGTCCCGCAGAAAATGATAGGCGGCAGTGCTGTAACGCGGGTCTTGAACAAAGATTTGATCGAGAGTTTGGTTGAAATCGAGCTTTTGCATGGTGCTGTTATTCGAGTTCGGACGAGTGATCTAAGCCGCAACGGGAGGCAGCTGGGAGGGTTCTGAAAATATATCGGGGGCTTCTAGGGATTCGGTGAATTTTGATAATTCTAAAGATATTTTTTCCGAGGCTATGCCCGGTGCTTGCAGACGGGTGTAATACCCATCCTACGTTTCTGCGCCGCGAAAGTATGCATACCAGACTGACCCGTCAACTACCCGCCCGCATGGCCGCCCCCATGCTCCCTCTCATAGTTGCGCTGGCATTGCACGCCCGGCCGCTCCCGGCAGAGTCCCCGGCCCCGAAAGCAGCCCCCTTCCAGCTCGACCAGGAACTGCTTGCCGCGAAACTCCTCGAAACAACGGTATTAGGCCAATCTCCGGCGCCTGCGGATCAGCAAAAAATCGAGCAGAACTACCTCAAGCTCGAAACCCAGCACCCCGGCTCAGCCGCAGTTAAAAGCACGTTCGCGGAATTTCTTTGGAACGCAGGAAAACACCAGGAAGCCGTCGCTAAATGGGAAGCCGCCGAGCGACTCGAGCCCGGCAACCCGCAAGTCCTGGTGCATCTCGGCTCGGCATTTCTGGAAATGGGCCGGGTGCGGCAAGGCTCGGAATACCTGCACCGGGCGGCAGAAGCGGCGCCCGAGGACCCCACGCTCCATTACAGCGCGGCCAATGCGCTCTTCATGTTCCGGCATGAATTAGGAATGACCGAGTCGCAAGCCTTTGCCCTCGCCACTGAACACTTTCGAAAAGCCAGTCAACTCACTCCCGCCAACCCAGAATACGCCCAAGCCTACGCCGAGGTGTTTTACAGCCTGCCCACGCCGGACTGGAACCTGGCATTGGAAGCTTGGGAGCATGTCCGCACCTTGAGCCCGACCCCGGATTTTGCGCTCAGTCATCTGGCCCGCGCGCACTTGAAATTGGGCCAGGACGCAGCCGCCAGAGAGTGTCTGGAAAAAATGCGCTCCCCGGAGTTCGCGGCGCTCAGAGCTCGCATTGAGGCCAAGATCCCGCCTCCCGGAAGCCGCATTGAAGGGCGCACAAAACCCCATGGGAGCGCCCCGGCAGAAACCCAACCGAGATAGCCACGCACCGGCAGGAAGGGACAAACGGAAAAGGACAGGCGTGCAGTCGAGGCAGTTTGCCGTCAGCTCAGCACCCCGATCCACGCGCCGCCCCCCGTTTTTCCACAGCCATCCGGGCCGGAGCGAGCGGCTGGATTTTTGCGGTGGAAACGAGGAAAGTGCGAAAATATCTTTCGCCTGATGAGGGGTTAAGGGCGGACTACACTATAAACCGGATGTATTTTCTTTAAAACGGTTCATTGACGAGTCTGCTTTTGGCTTCTAACTTTACCACCCGCAGAATCACAAATTTTAAACCGCCAACCAGAAATCAAGGGAACACAAATGCCAGAAGTCATTGTTCGTAAAGGGGAGCCGATTGATCGCGCCCTGAAACGCCTCAAGAGCAAACTCGAAACCGAAGGAATCATGGAGGAGGTCCGGCGCTTACGCGCATTCGAGACCCCCACCCAGAAGTCCAAGCGTAAGGCCAAATCCAACGCCAAGCGCGCGAAGGCCAAGTTCCGGTTCAACACACCGGCGTAAGGACGTATCAAAGAATTTTGAATAGCCAGCCCTTTAAACGGGGCTGGCTGTTTTATTGTACCCGCACCAGCGGTGCGAATCTCCGATCCCTTACAAGCTCAGCTCAAAAGGTGCCCTCCCTTGAGGAATTATGAAGGATGAATAGTGAAAGATGAAGATTCGAAGAAAGCACGCGCCGTTAAGCCTGAAGCTTCTCGGCCTTCATAACTCATCATTCATCCTTCATAATTCCGCACAGACCACCCGAAACCCGACGTCGTTGGACGCATAATCAGGCGCATTAAAATGCCGGGCCGCCCCCCGAAGACTGAGCGCCCGGGATTTCCAACTGCCTCCCCGGTAGACACGCTTGGTGCCTTGAATGGGTCCCCTCGGATTGACCCGCGCCTTGCCTTTATAAGTTTCTAAATAATCCAGGCACCACTCGAACACGTTGCCCGACAAATCCTCTATCCCGAACGGACTCGCTCCCTTGGGATAACTGCCGACCGGCGCGCTTTCAGCAAACCCATCGTCGATAATCGTGTCTTTCCAGCCGAAATTCGACCGCCGATCTGCAAAGTTCGCGCGCTCACCGGAGTCGAGCGTTTCTCCCCAAGGGAACGTCCGGCCGTCAGTGCCCCGGGCCGCATATTCCCACTCAGCTTCAGTGGGCAAGCGATACTTGCGCCCCTCCCTCTGACTGAGCCACTGACAAAACCGCTCGGCATCGAAGCTATTGACGTAAACCACAGGGTGCGAATCGTCGCTCCACGGGGCGCGCAGTCCCAGATGCGCCGGGTCAAAGACTTCATACTGGGCATTGGTGATCGCAAAGCGGCTCATGAAAAAGCAACTGATCGTCACCGGCGTGACCGGGCGTTCGGCATCTGCGGCGTTGGGCCGATCCGAGCCCATCAGGAATGAGCCCGAGGTCACGAGCAACATCTCGCCGCCCAGGGAATGGGAGAAATCGACTAAGCGCCGGCGCTCTTCCTGGCGCATCAGCGGGGTAATTACCTTGGAAACCTCCACCGGCGCAGGGGTTGGCGCAGGGGTTGGCGCAGGAGTTGGCGCAGCAGGTGCCAGCGGCTTGGGAGCCGTCACGACTGGCTTGACGGCGACTGGCCGAGCGGGAGTGGCCGGATGACTGGGTGGCATATTCCCAGCCGTCTCCAAATACTCATCAATGATGTCCTCGGCTTGGCCGCCCGTCAGCCCGAGGCTTTCGCCCATATTGCATAAGGCATCGCGCTGATCATCGGTCATGTCATCTCCATCCAGACACAACTTCGAGAGGCGCAGCATCCTTCGGAACTCCGCGAAAATATCGCCTGGCTCCTGCGTGGCAGCCGGAGCGAACGCTGGCACGGACGCTGGCACCGGGGTCACCAGCGGGACCTCGACCTTGGGCAGCCTGATGGAGCCCAGACGCTGCAACTCCACCTCCAAAGCCACTTCAAATTCGGCCGGCAAAAGACCCAAATCCGCCCCGGTGCGGCCCAGTCGCGTCTCAGCGTCGGCGCTCAACTGATTGTCGATCAGGGCGAAATTGAGGATCTTCTTAAGCTCCTCCACCGCCTTTTGCACTGCGGCCGCACGAAGGCCTGCATCAATTTTTGCCCGCAGCTCAGGGTTGAGCAGGCCAGTGCGCGCCTCAGCGAGTAAAATGGGCGCCTCGTCGAGCCCGCCGCGGAGCAATTGCGCCAGTGGATTGCTGGGCTGATTTTTAAGCGGCAACTTTTTCTGCCACCAAACCAGCAACTGCCGGCAGTTATCCTCGATCTGCTGCGCCCCGACACCGGCATCTGGCGAGAGACAAAGCCGCTCGTAAAAATCCGGCGAATTATAACTTTTCCAGCCGTCCCAACGCAGAGGGTTATCAGGAATCGGATCAGGCAGAGCAGCCATAAATAAAACAAACCGTGCGCACAATGACCGGGACAAAGCCCCTGAAACTGTGCGCTCGGAAATTACGAAACAGTGATCAGTGACAAGTCAGCCGTGGCGGTTTCAATCTCGCCCTCCGAAAGCCCGGTATTGCGTGAAATCTGGACCCGGTTTTGACGCCCGAAAGCCTCCACAATGACTTCGAGCATTTGATTTTCGTTATAAGTGTAAGTCAACTCCACCGGCGACCCCTTAGGCAGGAAAGGCGGCAACTCAATATCGCAGATGCCCAGCGGGGTGCATTCCGAAGGCACCGTGCTCTCCCCC